>CAVOEZ010000709.1:0-2971 GCA_963694355.1 Latescibacteria bacterium UBA2968
GACCGCCCACCTCCAGAATCGCCTTCAGGCGATCGACCATCGGCTCCTCGATCTTGCACTTGATCTTGATCCCCTTGAAACCGCCCTCCAGCGCGCGCTCAACCGTTCGCTTGCCATCTTCAGGTGTCTGCGATCCCATCCAGTAATCCGCCCTCACGCGATCTCTCACCGCGCCTCCGATCAATCCGTGCACAGGCACATTCCTGATCCGACCCATCAGATCGAACACCGCGATCTCGAACGCGTGATAGGCGGGACCTCCGCCCACCTCCAGGGACTTCTCTTCGCCGTCGGACCGATCCTCGTAGAGATTCTGCAAAGTCATCTGCTCGGGGTCTCTGCCGAGGATCTTAGCCGCGCCCGCCCGGGTATCTTCAATGGAAATCACGCGGCTCGTCTCACCGATACCGTAGAACTCCGTATCGGTATTCAACCGAATCATATGTTTGGGCAGTTCGTCCCACTGAACTTTCGGGACCCACTCGGGACTGTTAACGCGCCCGGGAATCGAGGGGACCTCCACGGTCCAGAGATCGATCGAAGTAATTCGCATCGCCCTGCTCTCCTTTCATTTGTTGCCACCGAAACTGCAAAACCAACTTCAATGAAGTGATCCCGCGTTGTAGCTTTTCTGCCGCAGTGGCTCAGAATCCCCATCTATACCAAACGACATAACTCCGTTTCCTCGAGTGTCCTCCGAAGCTGCAAAGCAGCGAAGGGGGATGTATCGAAAGGCAGGCTCACACGTATCTTCAACTTATCGTTCCCTTGCTTCTCCCTCCGCAACGAACACAGGATTATCCAGACCGTACGCGTTATAGAGTACCTTTGTCTTCCCGTCGGACCGAACGGACAGCTCCTCCGGCGACTGATACAGCCAGTTGTTGTTCACCTCCACCCCATCTTCCGGCACACCGCGCACCACCACCGCCGTTTTCGGGGCCCTGAAGGTATTGTGATGCACCTTCATCCACGAACCCGCCACATCCGTCCCGTCCTTCCGGTCGCGACCACCGTGCATATCGAAGCAGTGGCTCAGCGACTCGCCCAACTCCACATTGTGTCTCGCCTCGTAACCACTGCCTGCCCGCCCCGTGCCGGCGAGGGAGTGACGGTTCGAATCGAACAGATTGTACTCGATCGTGGAAAACGCCGTATCGTGGCTGACCCCGTAACCCAATCCATTATACTGATTGTGGTGAATGAAATTGTGGTGGATCCGGTGGCCATCTCCAGACAGCAGATAAATCGCCGCGTGACTCCAGCCGCCCAATTCGCAATTGTCCACTTCCAGATCCGGTTGGCTCGAGTCGATCCCGTCCGAAGTCGGAAACTTGTAGTAGTACTCGTGTCCCCTGCCCTCTTTGAACGACCGGTTGTGGTGTTCCAGACAGCGTTTGGGATTGGGGCCCTGAATCCGCAGACCGGTAATCCGAACACCAGGCCCGGTCACCTTGATCAGCGGCTTGGTGTCAAACGCATCGCAAAGAATCATTCCGCCGGGCGAACCGTTCTCCCCCCTGTTGCTCGCCAGGGTGACTCCACCGGGAATCTCCAGAACCAGAGACTCGATATAGACGCGTTCCGTACAATCGATCTCCGCGTCCCCGTCAATGTAGATCACGTCACCGGATTTCGCGGATTCCAGGGCTTCGAGCAGTTGATCCAGGGTGGTCACTGCTTCACCCGGTGCGGCAACCATCTCGGTATATCCCGCTCCACCTCCAATCGGTCCTCGCTCATCCGCCTGTGCGCCACAGATCTCGCCTTCCAGCTCGATATACGTCTTCCCCAGGGGTCCTGCAGTTGCGCCGAACATTGAGTTCTCCCGTCTTTTGGTTTTGTTACTGGTTGTTTGCCTCTCAGTCGATTCGGAGCGTCAGGTCATTCTCCGCTCCACCGGAAATAGGCAGGCTGCCCCATTCACCGACCACCTCGCCGCTGAGTGCGTCCACCGCAATCGCTCTGTAATATCCGCTTGCTCCAACACGCCAGAACTGGGCGTCAGATTCAACTTGAATATCAATCGTGGCCCTACCCTCACCGTCGGTCTCACCGCTCCACTTGTATTGAATCTCCCGGCCGGAAACCGACCTTCCGATCTTCAGAATCAGTCCCGGCACCGAAACACCCGCTCGTGTAATCGCTGCAGCCACCACAGCTTGATGTTTTGTCAGCACACCTCGCTGAACTTCCAGGTGAAAACTCACGCGCTGTGGCTCTCCTGTCTGTACGTCGGTAGCCGTCACCTCCAGCTCCGCCTGGCCGACCTGATTCCCGATCACGGTCAGCGTCGACCCGTCCACCGAGGCAATCGCGATCTCCGCACCCACAACAGCAGTCCACACGATCCGCTCCGAAGGTCCGGAAACCAGCGCCTCACTCAGGTCCAGCGATAGCCGATCCCCTCTTGCCAGGACAATCTCCGTCCCCAGTCTGTCAAGATCCAGAACCGGCGTGTCGGGATCGGGCAGAACGGTCACCTCCATCGAGGTCATCCGCGCGAAATTATAGACCGCCCCCGGGTCACTCACGATGAAGTATCCAGTTTCCGCACCCGTAGGTGAAATCACGTCGATCAGAATCGGAGTCACGCCCACCGAAGGCGCCCCGATCACCCGAGCCTTGAACCGTGCCACCACACCGTTCCCGACTGCGACACGTTGGGGAATCCCCTGAAAATTCGCAATGAGTTCGGAATAGTGGAGCTGGAAAAGCGGGATCTGATTTGCGTCGCTATCACCCACCAAATCTCCTTGCGTGTCATTCACCTCCACCTGACCGCTGAGGAACCCGCCCGCCAGAAAGGGCCGGATGATATCACCACGCGGGTTCGCACGAACCACCTGGAGATACGCATCATCGAGACTCAGGATCACCTCCACCTGGGTCACGCTCGCTCCCCTGGCCTCCATAAACAGCTCGACCTCGAGGGTATCGCCCACAGTGACCGTCGGCGTTGAACGCCCTT
>CAVOEZ010000710.1:0-2959 GCA_963694355.1 Latescibacteria bacterium UBA2968
TTCCCGACCGTTGTAACCATATGGATGAGTCGCCGATAGGTCCAGGCCCAGGTAATATGCCGAGGGGAATCGTCCTGGAATCCCGAATTTGAGGGAAGTCGAGATATCACCGGTGCCGTATTTCGTAAGGCCGCCGGCAATATCCAGCATCAGGGGCATGCTGACCGAAAAGTCTATACCATTCGTAATGCCATATCCGATGCCTGCGTGACCCGTGAGAGAAGTACCCGTGCCCACCTTGTCCACCCTGATCTTGTAGGCCTCGTTGAGGTAGCGGATATTGAATCCTTTTTTGCCCAGCGGTTCGGCCGCGAAAATCCGGAACAGTCCCTCTGTCATGGGAACTATGAAAGGTGGAGCCACATCGCCCGCAAGAACTTCCTGGGCCTGGGACCGGTTGGCGCCGAATGACGTCAACAGGCAGATTATGAATACGATCTGCTTCATCGCCGTTGTAACTCCTCTATCTTGAGAATAAGGTCCTGTGGATTGAGCTCATTGTCCCGGTAGAACCGCTTGAAACCCGGACTCAACAGGTCAATATGGTGGAGGGTGTTATTCGGATCAGGAGTTTCCTGTGTATGCTCGAACCAACCCTGGAAAAAGTAGGATTCCGCCAGGATCAGATGCACATCCCTGTAGTCGATGTTGTCGTGTTGCGAAAAGTATCGGTTGTCCAGATTCAGGGCTGCAAGGCCGGAGTTCGCCGCCGCCTGCCAGTTTCCCAGTGCGAGTTCTACCCCTGCCAGACCCACCCACGCGTCCACATTGCCCGGCTCCGATGCTACGGACTTCTGGAAGAAATCGGATGCCCTCTCCGCAGTCGTGTCAATCACGTCGGAGCAAGGTCACAGAGGACGATTGAATCTCTGGCGTCATACGCTGGACATGATCCTCGAGCATCCACTGTTTGGTGTTGGCCTGGGGAACTGGCAGTTTCAATATCCTGCTTTCGCCAGAGGCGATCAGGTCAACGTGAGCGCAGCACCTTCCAGGCCCCACAATGACTTCCTGTGGATCACCAGCGAGTTAGGCGCCTTTGGGCTCTTCGCCTACCTCGCAATTCTTCTTGTGGCGGGCAGAATGGCGTTCCAGTTGGTTAAGCGAGGCGAGGAGCGTACACGGACCATCACACTTGGGGTGTCCCTGCTGATTCTCGCTCACCTGGGAGACGGCACGTTCAATTTCCCCAGAGAACGCATTGTTCCTGCATTCTGTTTCTGGTTTAGTCTCGGATGCATCGCCCGGATTCACAGTGAAACATTCGTAGATACATCACGGACATCATCCATCCCACCAGCATCTCATGTCGTGCCCTTATTCATTGTCCTCGCGCTTGCCCTGTATGTCTCCAGTATCCGTTTGCGATTTGACACGCATCACCTGCGCGTTCACCTCGCCGAGCGAGTGGGCGACTGGGAGCGCGTAAGACAAGAGGCCGAATTTGCAGATGCCATCGGACCGCTCCGATTTCGTACCTACACCGCATTGGGGCTTGCCAGATCCAGATTGGGCGATCTTCCGGGAGCTGAAAGCGCCTATCGAAAGGCCCTTACCCTCCACCCAAATTATCCACACACCCATAACAATCTTGCCATCGTGTTCAGACGTATGGGGCGGGCAAAGGAAGCGATTGAAGCACTGAACTCAGCACTTTATCTGTATCCGGGATTCCCGGAAGCTCACAACAATATGGGGCAGGCCTTTCGGGATTTGGGCCGGTATGATGAGGCGATTGCCTCCTACGAGAGAGCGCTTCCGCTTCGGCAGGATGTCCCCCAGATTTATTACAATCTGGGAGAGGCCTATCGCCTCAAGAGACAATTGCATAAGGCCCAGGCGTCTTATCTTACGGCCCTTGAAAAAGACCCGGAGTTCCAGCCGGCAATCAGAGGCCTTGCACGCATCGGCGTTACGGACAAGGTCCTGCACGGGAAATCGACCGATCGGAGTGCTCCCAATGAACCCTGAGAACGTGCACCCTACCCGAAAATCAGCGCCCTACTTTCTGGGTACGGCGCTGTTCCTGCTACCCTTGGTTTACCACCCGGGTTTGGGTTCATCCGATATGTTGCCCAAAAGGATGATCCTCTATATCACGGGATTTGGGTTGTCGATGCTCGGGGTGTGGTATGCGTCTGCCCAACCCAATCTGAGAAAACGGTCCCCCCTTTTCGTGCCGGCTTCGGCATACATTCTTGTGAATGTGATGTCAGTGACCTGGTCCACGAATCCGTTCTCGGGATGGGTGGAAGTGACCCAGCTCCTGGTACTCCTCATTCTGCTGTTCGTGGTCACGCAGCTTCTTGAGCCCGGTGGGTATACCGTCTGTGCCCGTCTGAACACACTGGGTGCACTCATCCTTTCACTGATCGGAATCGCCCAGTATATAGGGATCCCGCTGGACATTCCTTCGGTTGGGCTGCCAAGCGGAACTTTCGTATTTCGGAATCTCGCCGCTTCCTATCTGGTGGGTGCAATTCCCATCGGGATCTACGTGCTCCTAACCGATCCCGATGACCGACGAAAGTTTCTGTGGGGACTCTCCCTTACCAGTATGGCCCTTTTTCTAGTATTCACACGTACCAGAGGAGCCTGGTTGGGAATGGCACTGGGTATCCTCGTTGCGGGATTGCTTCTGGTCGTAAGTCGTTCCGGGATTCGACTGTTGACCAACTGGACAAAGACCAATGTCCGGGGCCGCACGTTCGGCCTGTGCCTTTGTCTCGTGGTATTCTGTGCAGGTCTGCTGCTGCCCAATCGATCTTCCAGAGAGGTGATCCAGCGATTCGACGAACAGAAGCCTTCTGCCGTCGCCGCCGCCGCTTCAATTGTCCAGGAAGGGAGCGACAGAGGAAGATTCACGATGTGGCAACACACGATCCGGATGTTCCTGGATCACCCGATTCGCGGAGTGGGTTTAGACAATTGGGAATTCATCTACCCTCTATATGACAAA
>CAVOEZ010000711.1:0-2954 GCA_963694355.1 Latescibacteria bacterium UBA2968
GCTTGGGATCTGGGACAACGCGTTCACCTTCGGGAGTGGGCAGGACACCTGGGGGCACCATTTCTCGCGGAGAGGGATCCGGTTTGCGACCATAGGCAAGTTGGATTTCAGACCTGGCTGTGATTTTGGAATCCAGGAGTCGCATCTGGCTACTCACCGGGAAAATCTGGATATCCATTCTCTTTTCCGTGAAGAGGAGATTTTCGCAAGGGATGACTTGTTTCAGAAACACCTGGAGATCGGACCGGCGGATTCTTTGGCGGCCTATTCAGACGACGCGCAGGTTGCGGACAGAGCTGTGAAGTGGCTCGAAGATGCGAAGACCGAGGGAGCGCCCTGGGTTCTTTCGGTGAATTTCAATAATCTTCACCGACCCTGGACGCCTCCGAGAGAGCTGTGGGAGCATTATGATCCACTTGTCGCGCTGGATGAATTGGACGAGAGGTTCTCAGAAGACCTCTCGCGCCTCCATCCCTATCATCGTATATTCGTTCGACATCACAACGGCGAACGACTCGATGGTGAGGTGATGCGCCGGGCGCTGGTGGGATATTATGCATCCTGCGAAGTTTTGGATCGACACGTTGGAAAGGTTATACGCGCGATCGAAGATGCCTGTTTCAGTGAGCGAACCCTGGTGGTTTACGCCGCCGATCACGGCGGTGCCTGCGGCGAACACAGGAACTGGGACCATGGCGCAATGTACGATGAGTCTATTCGATCCCCTTTGATCATTGCCGGACCTGGAATCCGTTCCGCGGAAGCCACATCCGCAGTGGTTTCGATGCTGGACATATATCCTACGGCGTGTGAGTTCGCAGGCGGTGATCCGCCCGAGGGGTTGCGAGGCAAATCATTGCTAGGCGTCGCTCGAGGCGAGGATGGCGACCTTGCTCACGATTTCGCGCTTACGGAATACCATGGCGCAGGGATGCCGGCCAGCGTTTTTGCAGTTCGTTCCGGAAGATATAAATTCGTAGAATGTGTTGGCGAGAGACCTATGTTATTCGATATGGTGGCGGATCCCCACGAGATGACGGATCTTGCCGCTGATTCGGCGGACGACCCAGGGGTGAATGAGACGATTCTGGACATGCGTGCGCGGCTCGATGAGATCTGCGACCCGGGGGCAATCGATGCTCGTGTGAAGCGAGATCAAAGAGCAAGAAGAAACGAGCTGGCTGAGACAGGGCAGCTGTTCGAAGAGATGTGGAAACGGGGTTACGAACGAAGGACGGATAAATTGGTGCCTCGTTAACCCAATGCCCTTTTAACTTTTAGGGAAAGGGCGTCACGGGACCAGGATTCCTCAGACGCGTGAGTATCGAAAGGAGATTGGATGATCATTCGTGGGAAGATCGTTGGGACGGCAGAACCCGTTGTTGTGACTCTGGAGCAGAATAAGATCAGCTCCATCAGCAGTGGCCGTGCGCCGGATGGGGCACTTGGAGGTGACGATGTATGGATTTCGCCGGGCATTATAGATGTTCAGGTCAACGGCGCGGGGGGTGTGAGTTACAATTCTGCAGAACTTACAGTAGAAGAAGTTTTGAAGTCCTGTGAGTGGCCTTATCGGGCAGGCACCCCGCTGTTTTGCCCCACCATAACAACGTCGCCAGCCGGTCAGGCTATTGCCGCGTTGACCGCACTTGCAAAGGCCTGTGAAGAATCGAATAGTGCGAAGGCATCCTTCGTGGGCTTCCACGTTGAAGGACCCTATATCGCGTCGGAAGACGGGCCGCGTGGCGCGCATCCTCTGGAACATACCCGCGATCCGGACTGGGACGAATTCTGCCGGTACCAGGACGCAGCGGGTGGAAGAATCAAGATTTTTACACTCGCGCCCGAGCGTGAAGGTGCGCTGAAGTTTATCGAAAAGGTGGCGGCCACCGGGGTGATCATTTCAATTGGGCATACGGGAGCTACACGTGAACGGATTCGTGAGGCAGTCGAAGCCGGTGCCAGTATGTCTACGCATCTGGGCAATGGGGCGCACGCCACGTTGCCTCGTCACGATAATTATATCTGGGAGCAGCTGGCTGCAGACGAGCTGTGGGCAGGATTGATTCCCGACGGCCACCATCTGCCCGCACCCGTGCTCAAGAGTTTCTGCCGTGGAAAGCAGAAGGAAAGGGTCTGCCTGGTCAGTGACGTGGCATCGATCGCAGGATTGCCAGCAGGAGTGTACGATCGCGTCTACGGTGAGGACAGGGTGGAGATTCATGAAAATGGGAAGATCTCACTGGCAGGAACACCCTATCTGGCAGGGGCAGCGCTGTTTCTGGACCGAGGCATTGCCAATACCGTAGCGTTTACCGATGCTGATTTAGAGGACGCTGTCGAGATGGCTTCGATCAACCCGGCGAAACTGCTGGGTGTCGACGATCGGCTGGGGACGGTAGAAGTCGGCAAAGAAGCCAGCTTGAGTCTGTTTCGGTGGTCAGAGGGCGAGGAGTCGCTCGACGTGGTAGCCACGATTGTTGCAGGTGAAGTGGTTTACCAGGGATAATCTCTGGCGGCGAGGATCGGGTATTGTGTAGGGGCGTGGTGTCGCGCCCCTACTGTTTTTGCGTAAGGTTGGGGCTATGAATCGTCTGCGTGGAACAGTCGAACGTGTGACCTACCAAAATGAAGAGAATGGATACACGGTTGCCCGTTTCCAGCCCGAAGGAAAGGGTGCAGGACTGGTCACAGTCGTAGGCAATACACTTTCCCTGAGTGCAGGTGAGTCCATAGCCCTGGAAGGAGAATGGACCAACCACGCCCAGTACGGTCGGCAGTTCAAGATCGAATCGTACGAAAAAGTACAACCGGCAACTACGGAGGGTATGAAACGCTATCTGGGTTCTGGTTTGATCAAGGGAGTTGGTCCCGTTACTGCTGCCCGGATCGTAGACCATTTTGGTGCGGAAACGCTGAAAATTATAGAGTCCGATCCCGGGCGACTCACCGAG
>CAVOEZ010000712.1:0-2949 GCA_963694355.1 Latescibacteria bacterium UBA2968
CGATTTCAACTCGGAGGGGTTGCCGCTTGCCGTTTCAGTTTTTGCGGATCATTACAGGAGCTCGCTTTTCTTGACCTCCTTCTATGCCGTCAATTTGCTTGCCAGGGCTGAAGTAGGCGAAGGGAAGACGCAGATTTTTATTGGTGGCGGAGTGGGCGGAATGCGTGTCCGAGAGAAGCTTTACAGCATCACGCGACAGTCCTTGGTATTTAATCTGGCGGCCCGAATTCGCCTCCAGATGACCACAAGAACGGGATTTTTCGGAGAGATACGACACAACTTCATCAGTCAAAACTCAGTGGTGGACCTGACAGGACTGTGTGGCATATCCATAAATCTTGGAAAGTAGAACTTAGGTTCTCAGAAAAAAGGGATGGCCCTGGAGAAACACATCTCCCAGGGCCATCCCTTTTTAATTCTGGCTCGCGGTTATGGATATACGCCAAGGGTTTTACCGGCGTCCGCGGTTCTGGACACTGCCAGCATGTAGGCTGCAATCCGCATGTTCACGCGCTCCCTCAATGAGACTTCCAGGGTGTCGTGAAATGCCTTTCGCATAACACTGCGCAGTTTCTCTATAACCTCCTCCTCCGACCAGAAATACTCCATCAGACCCTGTACCCACTCGAAGTAGGAAACGGTAACGCCACCCGCGTTCGCCAGGATATCCGGAATCAGAAAGATGTTATTTTCATAGAGGATCCGGTCAGCCCCAGTGGGTAGACCAAAAAGGACCACAGATACTTCGGAAAGGCAAGGAAGTAGTTGGTCCTGGAATAGTACACATCCGTACTGTCCACGGCCGTGGCCGTATCCAGGTCGTACGGATCGTGTCTATTGGAGTCCGATGAAACGGTATCTTGAGAAACCACAACTTCAGCGGCAAGGTCAGACCCGCCATTAATTACTCCGAGCAGGACCAAGATAATGTTCAAGTGAAATCTCATGAATATCCAATTTGGGAATTCCACTCAAGTAGCGGAAGTGCAATAACGAGCAGCAAGGAAAATAAGGCAATTCTCGTTGGGTTGGATTGGAAAAGTGGCTGTCCCGTTGGGGGCAGCCACCTCTGAACAGGTTCCGTGTTCCCCAAGCTATCATCCTGCAGGCACGGCCTTTTGCACGGACTCGACAACATCTCGCAGAACATCGATAGGACGTTTGCCTGCGTCAACTCTTGATATGACATCCGAAGCATAGTAATCAAGAAGAGGGGCTGTTTGTGATTCGTACTCCAGGAGGCGCTGTCTGATTACGGACTCATTTGCATCATCCAGCCTGTTCTCGTGAAGTGCACGGCGGCGAAGGCGCTCAACAAGCTGATCCTGATTTTTGGCTTCCAGGAAGACCAGGCAAATCACATCTATATAGTCGGACATGATTTCAGCCTGCGCGCGATTTCTGGGGATTCCGTCAAGAACGAGAATTTCTTCGTCGGGCTTGAAATCCCCTGTCTGCTCCCTGCCACGTATATGGTCCAGCCAAAGCTGAATAGTGAATTGATCCGGAACGAGCTTTCCCTGGCTCGAATACTGTAAGAAGGTACTCCCCAGTTCGCTGGCAGTATCCAGGCTGCGAAATACGTCCCCGCAGGCCAGATGGAAAAAACCGGGCACTGCTCCCAAGACCCTACCCTGGGTGCCTTTGCCGGATCCTGGTGCACCCAGCACGAGTACGGTGCGGATCCTGCCGTGCTCCTGAACCATATCAGCCGCCTCCAATTTGTCTGCTAAAATGCCTAAGTACTCTGTTCCTCACGTGGAAGTTTTCCCATCTCCGTAAGCACCTGCTTCAAGGTATTCATTTCATCGGCTGCCAGTGGCGTCACCGGCCGCCTTGGGGGCCCTACCTCGAGACCCATCAATTCAGCTCCTGCTTTTAGCATGGCCGGATGCGTTCCAAGCGCAAATGCTGCCCGAAGGGGCGCCAATGCCTTTTGCGCAGCGAGTGAGCCATCTAGGTCCCCTTGTTCGAAGTGCTCGTATATCGCAACCCCCAATTCTGGTGCAACATTCGCGCTTGCAGCAATCGCCCCAGCGGCCCCGTGCGTCAAGGCCGCATATATCAGCGAATCCCTGCCCATTATCAATCGGAACCCGTCCGGTGCCTTCCGCAAATATTCGAGCGACTTCGTAAAATCACCAGAACTGTCTTTTATACCTACGATATTATCGTGTTCTTCAAAGAGCCGCAGGACAAGATCCACAGAAAGACTGTTTCCGGTCCTGGGTGGCAGATCGTAGAGTAGGATGGGCAGGGTTACCGACCTGGCAATTTCTCTGTAGTGATTGGCCATTTCCTCAGGATTCGGAGTAATGAAATACGGGGTGAGCACAGACAGGCAGTCCGCTCCCTCGGCCTCTGCGGAAACCGCCAACTCAATAGCCTCACGGGTCGAGTTGGCAGAGGTACCGAGGTAGACCGGTACCCTACCTTTTGTATAGGCTACTGTCCACTTGTAAACCAGCTTCTTTTCCTCAGTAGACAGTGCCCACGACTCCCCGGCTGTCCCAAGTGCAAAAACACCGTGAACGCCGTTGTCGATCAGATGATCGATCAGGTGCGCCATCCCACTTTCACTGAGTTCCTCATCCGCTCTCATCGGAGTAACCATCGCAGGGATGATGCCCCTGATGAATGCCGTGCCCATCTTGCACCTCTGCTTCACTCAAGAATTATTTTTTCCGAAGTTGGTTTTGCAATGACAAGGCACTGAGTATACCAAACGTACGCTGTATTGTCAAACTCAAGATAGAAGATATCAGGCGGATGCCAAAGCAGAAAACCGCTTCCGGAATACGGCTTGACTTTGCACCCGAAAGATCTTATTTTTAATCATCTTAGGGTCCGCACAAAAGGTATGCTCCTGGGGCATGTCGGGGAGAATCTTTGTGTGGATTTTTGGCATAAATAACCCGGTCAATTCCAATACTGGTTTGAAAGGATACA
>CAVOEZ010000713.1:0-2945 GCA_963694355.1 Latescibacteria bacterium UBA2968
CCAAACGACTACGAAGTGGGATTGAGGCACGCGCTCGAGGAGATCCAGGTGATTGGCTTCGATGGGGCAATGACCGGGGATGCCGGACGTTTTGCAGGTCTGGATCGATATGAATGCCGGAGACAGGTGATTCAAGAACTTGAGAAGTCCGGATTGGTGGTCAAAATCGAGGATCATGATCACGTGGTTCCCCATCACGACAAATGCGGCACGGTTATCGAACCCTTGCCAATGGAGCAATGGTTTGTGGCGATGCGTGATCTTGCTGACCAGGCTTTGCCACGATTGAGAGAAAGCAAAATAACGTATGTACCCGATCGGTTCAGAGGGTATTCCATCGAGTGGTTGGAGAACATACGAGACTGGTGCATCTCCAGGCAGATCTGGTGGGGACATCGTATTCCGGTCTGGACGTGTTCAGACTGCAGCCAGGTGATGGTTCAGGTCGAAGTGCCAATGCATTGCGATGCGTGCAGCAGCACAGAACTCGTACAAGATCCAGATGTGCTTGATACCTGGTTTTCCTCGGCCCTTTGGCCTTTTGCCACAATGGGTTGGCCAGACCAGACAGAGGATCTCAAGAGGTATCATCCCACGGATCTGATGATCACCGGACGGGACATTCTCTATCTGTGGGTGGTCAGGATGATTATGACCGCCCTGGAATTCGAAGAGGAGATTCCTTTCAAGACGGTCCTTGTTCACCCTACCGTCCAGACGCGCGATGGAAAACGTATGAGCAAGTCATTGGGAACAGGGATCGATCCGAGGGAATTGATCCGCAGATACGGTGCGGACGCTACCCGATTGTCTCTACTTTATCAATGTGGGAGTTCACAGGATATTCGTTTCGACGCGGAGGTAGTGGATAATGTCCTGCAGGATTCGCCTGTTACCGAAACTTGCAGGAATTTCTGCAACAAGATCTGGAATGCGTTCCGTTTTGTCAGTATGCACCTTACCGACAATTCTGATCTTTCTCTCCTGGATCACCCACGAAATCCTACGGATTTGGCAGATCGGTGGATTCTTAGTCAGTATAACAGGGTCATCATTACGGTCACAACCTCACTCGAGAACTACAGATTCGATGAGGCTTCACGCGCACTGTATGAGTTCGTGTGGAACACCTATTGCGACTGGTATCTCGAATTAGCCAAAGTGCGGCTGAACAGTCAGGATCCTGGAGAGAAAGCAGAGGTGCAGAAAATTTTGGTCTATGTCCTAGAGGGCACCTTGAGACTGCTTCATCCGCTTGTGCCATTTATCACCGAAGAGCTCTGGCAACGTTTCCCGCATCGCGGGGATGCGCTGATTGTAGCCGATTGGCCGGTAGCAGATCAGAGCGGGCTCGATGAGATGGCCGAGAAAGAAATGGCGGTGGTACAGGAAGTGGTGGGGGCGATTCGCAATATCCGGGGCACTATGAGTGTGCCCCCGGGAAAGCCCGCAGATGTTCTGGTTAAGGTGGAGTCGAAGGAAATTCTGGAAATTCTGGAACGTACAAGGGCTTACATCTGTGAACTTGGGCGGGTAGAAAATCTCGAAATGGGGGAGGCGGTCGTGAGACCGCAGGCTTCCGCCAGCGCCGTTCTTAATGATCTGGAGATCTATGTGCCGCTCGCTGGACTGATTGACCTGGAAATCGAACAGCAACGACTTCAGAAGGAGATGGGACGGCTTGAGAAAGCGTTGACAGGGCTTGACAAGAAGCTGAGTAACGACAGGTTTCTGGAGAACGCCCCACCGGAAGTTGTGGAGAAGGAAAGACATCGCCAGAGCGAATATCAGAGTACCCTGATGCGCTTGCAGCAAAATCTTGAAGCCCTCAGTTGACAGGTCACAGGTAGGCTATGGTTCGTCACTATATACTGCGTACAGCCTTATATTGTTCCATCTGCGGTTTCCTGTTAATAGGTATTGCCGGCGCTGTGGTTTGGCGTTTTAAGGATGGGCTCCCATCTTTCACGGAGTTGGAGGATGTGGAACCTGCCAGAACCACGAACATTTTTTCCAGCGATGGCACGGTCCTGAAGCGGTTCTGGGTGGAGAACCGGATTCCAATTTCGTTCGACAAGATTCCCAAAGCTGCTATTGACGGTCTTATCGCTACAGAAGACCAGCTGTTCTGGAGGCATTGGGGAGTCAGTCTTCCTGATATTTTTCGTGTTGTGGTTAGAAATCTGTGGCAGGAGGGCAGCCTGAAGGGACATGGTGCGAGCACGATTACACAGCAATTGGCCAGAAATCTGTTTTTGGATCGCAAGCAGGTTTGGTCTAGAAAGATCAAGGAACAACTCACCGCCGTACTGCTGGAGCGGACCTATACCAAAAAAGAAATAATTGAGATGTATTTCAACAAAGTTCTTTTTGGTAATGGCGCATATGGTATACAGTCTGCAGCGGAGCGGTTTTTTGGGAAGGATGCCAGTGAGCTCACGGTGGATGAGTGCGCCTTGCTCGTTGGATTGTTGAGGGGACCGTATTACTATTCTCCAATCAATCACCCAAGGCGTGCGAAGGACAGGCGCCGATTGGTTCTGAGACGGATGTATCAGAATCAGAAGATTTCCCGCAAACAATACCAGTCAGCGGTCCGGCGTCCGATTCTTCTAAAAGATGCCGAAGAGGAATCAGGAGAAGCACCTTATTACACGGAGCACATCCGTCGATATCTGGAAGAGAAGCACGGGTGGGGGGTACTATACAAGGACGGAGCTTCAGTCTATACCACGCTCGACAGTCGCGTTCAGAGAATTGCTGAGGAGGTACTATACAATCAGCTGGAAGAAGTGCAGCGCAATGTAGATGAGAACCGAAGAAGAAATCCTCCGGATTCTACCTTCTGGGCGGGCCTCAAGACTTATGAAGACACCCTCCGGGCATCCGTCGTACAGGGTGCCCTCGTTGCTCTGGATCCTGCAACCGGACACATCCTTGCCATG
>CAVOEZ010000714.1:0-2941 GCA_963694355.1 Latescibacteria bacterium UBA2968
TAACCTGCTCAAATTTGACACTTCAAAATAGAGTGACTCGACCACAAAAACAAGCGCAAACACCGAATTGCCGCATTACTCGCCTTCTTTCTCCTTCAATATTTCGGCCCGTGTCTTCGCGTTGGACGTAACCATATCATCTGGCAGGTGTTCGGTATCGAGCAAACGGATCACCTCGAACGAATCAGTAAAATCGAAAGAACTCAGGACACAGTTCCACCCGGGTCTCCCGCTGCCAAGTCTATCAGGTGCATTTTCCTTGAGAATGTATCCGTGCACACCCCCAACCGACGCCCCGTGTCCTACGAGCAGCGCATCTTCAGATCCCCCGGATACCCTGTCCACCAGAGGTGACACGCGTTCCTCGATCACCTCTGCCGTTTCGATCTCGGAGGTCCACCAGGGATACACAAAGGAAGCTGATCTATCCACGTGTGAATAGCGATCGGCCAATTCGCTGAGTGTCAAGCCCTTGAAGCTATCCATTTGATCATCGCGCATCACGTATTCCCGCATCTCCGGCGCCGGAATCACTGGGACAGCCGCCACTTCGGCCACGATATTCGCGGTCTCGATCGTCCTCATATACGGCGAACTGAATATCCGACCGCTGAACCCCAACGCCCTCAGTCGCTCCCCTAGCAGACGCGCCTGCTCTCGTCCCAAAGGACTCAGATGGGGATCGCCCACCGGGTGATCTGTCTTCTGGTCGACCTGTCCATGTCTGGTCAAATGAAGCGTCATACGTTTAATCCTCGAAGGTTTGAGTTTGTTATTTCCTAAGACAGATCTGGTACTTAATCGCCGGCCGAAGCCGGGACAGCATGCAACCGTGGCCTGGCCGCTCCCATAGCACCCATCATGGATCCGGTTACGACCAGCCCTGCTCCGAACCAGCCGAGACCATCCAGTTGCTCCGGCTTCAAAAGGTCTGGGAAAAATGGAGACCACACCCCGGTGTTGACCACGGCGATCAAGGGTGTCAACGACACGAGGACACCCGTCCTCGAGGCCTCAACGTGGTTGAGCGCCACTCCGAAGCTCACATATGAAACGACCGTCAGGACGCACGACACGAGAAGCAGTGTAATCTGAACGGCGTTAAGTGTTGCCAATTCGCCTGGATCCGCCAGGGGCAGGAAAATCACGAAGCCCGCGGCGTAAATCAGAAACAGCACTGCTTCGGGTGGCAATACAACCTGCAACTGCTTCTGAGACAGGAAATAGACCGCCCAGAGTACTGCTGCGATCACAACCAAAAAGATTCCCCATCCGTACATTCCGGCATCCATCATCAACGCATCATACCTGGGTCTGAAGAACAGCCCCAAGCCAACAACCAGGATTGCGAAGCCCAACCACTGCATTCGGCTGAAGCCTTCTCGGAAAATGAGCAGGCCGCCGAACAGCACAAACACCGGAGTTAGCTGAATCACAGCCTGAGCAGCCGCAGGTGATATGTAGCGCATACCGGACGTATAGGTAAAGTAGTTTCCGCACAACCCCACGGTCGCAACACACATCAATACCGGCACGCTCGCTGCTTTTCTCAGAACGCTCAGTCCATGACGATAGGAAAGGATTGGCAGAAGCAACAACCCGGCAACGAGGAAACGTGTACTCGTGAGGGTGTACACATCTATCCATTGCACCAGCAACTTCCACAGAACCGGAATCGTTCCCCAGATCAAGGCACTGAGAAAAGCCAGGCTCAACCCGAGCAAACGCCTCCCCGAAGGTGTGTGCCGTATCATCCTACTACTTCACCCCCCCCTCATCCTCTCATTCGATAACTTGACCGCAAACGGTCCATCTGCACGCGAAGTCGCAGGCCAGAATCCACAGGCCGAACTGGTGTTCGAGGATTCATTTTCGGATCGACGTTTACAGCACGTAATCAGGCAATGGAACAGTAACGGACTCGCCGTTTTGATCGCTCCCAAGGCCAAGAATAAATGGACCCGCAATTTCTACCCATTCCTGGGCCGAGGGCTTGTTCGGCGCACTGTCTGGCCAGTTCGATCGAAACATGTCCGTGTTGATGTCACATGGATTCATCGGGATGGCGGCCATCCCCTCAGGGAGGTCTCTTGCCACCGACTTCATAAAGCCCTCGATAGCCCATTTACCTGCACAGTACGGTGCCAGTTTCCCCAACCCTTTGAGTCCCGCCCTTGAACTCAAACCGATCATCGTGCCCTCACCGCGTTCCACCATAGACGGAAGAAAGGCCCTGCACACGTTCGTGGTTCCAAAAATGTTCACATTAACCACAAGATCGAATTCTTCGTCACTGAGTTCCCACCCTCTCTTGGAGGCATCATTGCAGATGGACGCATTGCAAATGACAAGGTCCGGAACGCCCTGTGACTGGATAACGTCTTGAGCCCAACCCTTCACTTCGTCCCTTGCCGTTACATCCACTGCCTTAAAGCTGTGTGGCTCACCATAGCGTTTTTCGAGCGCATCGATGCCGTCCTGAGACCGTGCGCAGCCGGCAATCGTTTTGCCCTGATCGATGAGCCATTGAGTAAGGACCGAACCTAGACCTCGAGTCACGCCTGTGATCGCAATCAATTCATACGACATGGTCTTCCTCCATAAATTTCTATCCGGATTCTAAGTAGAGCCACGAAAGTTCATTGGGATTGGCAATCTCTACGGTTGGCTCCACCGGTGTGGCGACCTAAGTTCCCCCCTTTGGAAAAGGGGGACAGGGGGATTTCCGACTGTCGAATAATATTTGGACACTTACCTATCTTCCATAAAGAGCTCTGGCCACTTCGGCTCATAATCACTCTCGACGAGCCAATCGAAATTCGCCGGTACGATGTGAACGCGCTCCGGACTCAGCTTCTTCCGCAGATGTGGGAAGAACGCCTTTACCGCATCACACTGAGCCTTCGGCATGCCGCCCGGCACACCTGTGGCAATCCAGGAC
>CAVOEZ010000715.1:0-2940 GCA_963694355.1 Latescibacteria bacterium UBA2968
CTCTCAAGTAGAAGAGCGGTACTATGAGACCAGCCAACGCCAGGGAGAAGGCCGGGATTCGAAGGCCGAAGACTTTCAAGGCAGATCCCCCAGGCGGGCAGAAATTTCGTCGACTCTCCGTTTCGCTGTTTCTGTGAGATTCGAGGACAGGCGGAGTTTCTGCGCCAGCCGCAGAAAGGCATTGTAGGACTCCTTGCATCCTTGCAGTAGGCCTGGGTCACCGGCGGATTTCCTGAACAGGGCGTCGCCCAGATTGTGGTGAATCCAGAGTTCGCCAGGTGCTTTCTTCAAAGCTTTGCCGAAGGATAGAATCGACGCGTCAAGGAGTCCCAGTTTCATCTGTACAAGTCCAAGATTATTAAGTGTCCCAACATCGGTACTGTCGTGCTCGAGGGCCCGTTTGTAGGCATTCACCGCTGCATTGTAATTCCCCGCCTTCTGGTACACCCCTCCAAGGTTATTGAGCATATGATAGTAGGTTGGTGAAAGTTCAAGCGCTCTATTGAGATATTTCTCGGCCATGCTCAGGCTATCGACCTCCGCAAAGATTATCCCCATATCCCCGAGCAGTTCGGCAGAATGAGGATGGTAACGAAGGCCCTGGCCAAGACTTTCTATTGCCGCACCCGGCATGCCGGCTGACTGAAATCCCTTCCCCTTTAAGAGGAAGGCCTGGGCCTCGAACGGTCCGTGCTCAAGCGCGTTCGAGGCCGATTCGAGCATGGCACGATAGTCTGAGCTTTTGTGGTACTGGCGTGCCTGGAGATAGTGTGTGTCGAACCGAATGTGGCGACCTGAGAACCAGATCATTGTGGTTATCAACAGTACTGTTGTGATCAGCAGAAAATTGAGCATTCCCGGTCTGGCTGATCGGTTCGCGGCTGGCTTCCGTGGGCGGTCCAGCAAGGCCAGTATGGCCAGGCCGGTCCAAAAGACCAGCGAAGTTTCTACGAGATCCCTGGGAAAGCTGAACAGACTGTGTCCCAGGGTTGCCATGATGCCGGCCCCAAAGGCAACGGATGTTATCGTTTCGTCTGAATTGCGACTGTTCTGGAGGATGCGAAGGATCGCAAAGGGTATCGCGAGCAGGAGCCACAGATAAGCGGAGAGACCTATGGTTCCGGTTTCCGCCCACACTGCGAGAAAGTCATTGTGCGGATGTTCCGGCGCAGACCCCGGTCTTAGCATCACTCCGCCGTCGTATTGCGGGTAGATATGTTTCCAGTTTCCTACACCGACCCCCATGACCAAATTGTCCTGGATGAGCCGCCCGGTCTGCCGCCACATATGCCCTCGCTCCCTGTCTGCACCGGCAGAGGTGACGGAGGTCAGGGCATCCAGGAGCTCAACTTTCTTCTCATCTATTGCCCGGGCTTGTTGATAAGCGATCCTGGGTTCGAACAAGGACAAGATGACTGTTACGAGAACCACGAAAACGACTGCGATCCTACCGGATTTTTTTCGAATGGCGATCTTCGAGATATCAAAGGGGGTTTTCCAATGATAGCGTGCGTGAGCGACCATCAATACACAGATGAGCATTGACCCTAAAAGGCCCGCCCAGGCACCGCGTGTACGGGTATAAACAAGGAACACAGTCATCAAGCCTGTTGAAATCACACCCAGACGGAAATCGAACATCGATTTGCTTCGCAGGCTCAGGCACACGGACAGCGGGATTACCATGACCAGATAAGCCGCAGCAAAGTTCCTGTAGCCAAATGTTGCGCTGGGCCGACCATTGGATATCAACCAGGACATGTTGGCCCCGCGGGATTCCAGAATACCCAGCAGGGAGACCACGATGCCCACAAGGGCACCGACTCTCAGAAGTCCGTGAACTGCGGAGATCGGGAAGGTTGACGTGAGCAGGAAGAAAAGCAGGATAAAGGTCAGGTAGTGTGCCAGGCTGACAAGCCCCGATAGTGGATTGATGGCCACAGTGATCGAGATTGCCGAGGTAAGTACAAGAAAGAGAATGGGCAAGTTCAGCGGCGAGTGGTGCAGTGGGACGGACCGGTTTGTGCGGTGATCGCGAAGCCACGCGATCGCAATAAGCAGGAGCACAAGCTGAACCAGAATGCGTTTGGGCAGGATCGTGAACGAATAGAGACCGCCATAATAAATCAGAGGCACGAAACAAAACAGGATGTACATCCCGAACCTGCTCATCCTTTCCGAGAAGAGTCCGGATACTTTGTCTCTGCGTTTTGCTCGGCTTGCCATCGATCAGTTTCCTGAACTCGCTGCCCGTCCTGCAAGTTCTGTGATGTGTCGTGTGAGGTTTTCTCTTTCTTCCTGGCTTCCACTCCAGAGCTCCAGAGCTCTCCCGTATGCGTTCACTGCCTGTCTGTATTCACCAGATTGTTCCAGGGCAAGACCCAGGTTGTTGAAGACGTCTGCCAGTTTCGGATCGAGCAGCGCGGCCCTTCGAAGGTGGGCAACTGCGGTTTGATGCTTTCCTTGCTGTAGAAAGAGTGTGCCGAGGGTCGCCCAAGGTTGCGGATTGTCCGGCCAGGCCACTACCACTACACTGTATTCTCTGATGGCCTCTTCGAACTGTCCCTGACGAATGTAGAGGTTTCCGAGGTGAACGCGCGCCTGCGTGTATCCAGGTCTGATCGAGAGTGTTGTTCGATATGACTCTACGGCCCTGTTCCAAGCTCCGGCGCCCGCGTGGAGGATGCCTAGATTGTGGTGGGTGTGGGCATAGTTGGGATGGAATTCCAGCGCCTTCTCATAGGCCTCGATGGCGGCCTTCGTATTACGACCATGCTGTAGATATCTCCCTCTCAGGAATGCCGCCCTGTGGTCAAAGACACCTTGATCCAGGGCAAGTTCCATCAGTCTTCCCGCAGGCAACCACTGCTCGACAGCCCCGTATGCCAGTGCACGATGGTAAAAAATGTCGAATTGAATATGTCGCCAGTTGAGCACAAC
>CAVOEZ010000716.1:0-2926 GCA_963694355.1 Latescibacteria bacterium UBA2968
TCCCCCTGTCCGCACGAGTATCGACCACGGCTTTCTTCCGCCTTTTTTTTCGTGGCATCTCGGACTCCTCCAGGCATTTATCTTTTTAAGCCAATTATTATCAGCTAATTGCGACTTCAATTCTCAATTCTGAATATGATAAAAAAAGACGCCTGCCTATCCCTCCACATCAAAAAATGAAGGGCTAAGCAGGCGCCTCGAGGACTGGAACGGCGACCCTGCAGTGGCGAAAAATCCGCCGCAGTATTGTTTTTTCTACAGGCCAGTCATGAAAAAAGTAGAAATATCCAACCTGGAAGTCAAGTGCAAATATTCTCGATTTTTCTTCGAGACGAGAAATCCTGGATATCGAGCCGTATCCAAAAGGCAAGGTTCGAGATGAAGTGGAAGATGCCCCCGCGCCATTGGAGAAGTGATAGCGGGCGGGTGAGGCACCGCTTTGCCCCTACGGCTGATGTGCCAATCCATCCATGATGACTTCGATCTGATCTTTCGGCTTGAAGTAATCGGTCGGGGTATAGCCCTCTCCGAGATCACCCATCAGACGTCTTCTGCGTGGTGTCATTCTCGCGAGCATCGCGGGCGGCGCTTTCTCGTAGTCGTATGGCCTGCACCACATCTGACCGTAACGAAGGGTTACACTTCTTCGCACGACGGAAAGCTTGTTTGGTGCTACGCCGTGCCAGAGATTGTGCGGAAAAATGGCGACATCGCCTGCGTCCACGCACAATTGCACCATATCTGGAGGATGCTCTCCATTTGGTAGTCCATCGGCCGGAAACTCCCGTCGATGACTTCCGGGCACCACACAGAAATTCGCACAATCCTGCTCTGGAATATCGGTCAGGAAGATCTGTACCTTGAAATTCAAGGGGACACTGCCGCGCTCAACTCGAATTCCGGCCAGAGATGGTCCCGCATCGGTATGCCACCCCATCAGCGAATCGTCACTCGGATGGCGAACGTAAATCTGTGATCCCATAATCTGCAGATAGGGACCCATCAGATCCAGAATGACCCCGAACGTCCCCGGGTGATCCATCAGTCCATCCAACCCGAACGTCCGCTCAAGGGTTCGGACAATCGTATATGCACCGCTCGAATATCTCTCGGGGTCAGCGCTGGTATATGTCTCAATCGCCCGATCGGCCGCCGCAAGACAAACAGCAACTTCGTCCCTGGGGATCGCCTGCTTCAGCACAAGATAGCCCTGTTCGTCCCACTGCTCACGCATCGACTTGTTCAACCGAATTTCAGCCATTGTAACCTCTGCAGTCTGACAACCATAGTGAGTACTTTCTTTATGCGATCAGATTGGATGCCTGAGTCACATCCACCGCTTCCTCGACTTGCACAGCACCTCTAGCACCGTCAGCAAGACGATTGTTCGCCATCAGATTTCCGGTCCCTGAGCCCGACCAGATCACCGATGATTGCATCGTTTTCAGTTCCCGGTCCTCGAGCACACTACAGCCCGTGATACTGGAATCCGTCACGTCATCCAGGTAGATCCCTACCGGACTTCCATTGAGAATCTGACAGCCGCTCATATTCACCCGCCTACACCTATAAAACTCTACGATCGCTCTTCTCTCACTCTCGGCTCCTTCTGTTTCAGCGTCGTGAATGTTGCACGCGCTGATCGTGCAGTCCTGGCTATCCTCGAACTTGAGACCCGTACAAAGCTCACCCTTGTTGTAATCCGGATTGTGATCGAAACTGTTTCCTGTCAGAATGATATTCCTGGATCCCTGAACCACAAGATTGCGCTTCCCTGCACCATAGATCACATTCCCGTTCATCACAATACCACGGCAATTTGCCAGACGAATATTGTCTTCCTGAGTCCCGATCAAATTATCGGAAATCGTAAATTGCCCTGCTTTGTTATTCACGGAATCGTGACCAATGATCCTCACGTTTGCACCACCGGGACTCTGAACTGCCTGGATCGTATTGCTCACGATCGTCCCTTCCCGAACAGTCGCAGCTTCGTCGCTCGAATCGATCCACACGTCGGCGGAACATTCTGCGTCTTGATCGTAATTGTATTCGATATCGTTGCCCGTGACCTGCAGGTTCCGGATCTGCGATCCCTCCACCTTGATCCCACCGCGCCTGCAATAGCTGATGTGAGATCCTGTCACAATGATCTGGTGAAGATTCACGTGGTCGAGATGGATGCCACATCCGCTGTTGTCGTAGATGTGACAGTGTGAGATCAGAACGTTTCTCGCGCGATCGTGTATTCTGATGCCATCTCTCAAGGTTCTGAGCAAGGTCCCTTCGAAAGTCGACTGCATCGTCCCCTCGACAAGAAAGCCGTCCGCCTCGGGGTGCCGACCCTCTATCTCCAGATTGTGAACAGTAGGTAGCCGCTCACCAGACCAGATCCCTGGATCGAATTGTCCGGGATCGGCCGATCTCTCGTGAGATCCTTGCAAGTGGAAGGCAGGCCCAGGCCCAGCCATCACAACCTTGGCCGTACCCACACCACCCTCTATGCCCACACGCCCAATCCGGTTGAGATCTACCTCTATGCTTCTGGAGATCAGATAGTCCCCTCGGGGAAAGGAAAGCACCCCATCGCCTGCCTCGAGAGTCTTCTGAATCGCCGAGGTATCATCCGTCTCCCCGTCACCTTTTGCACCAAAATCACGAACATCACTCACGTAGGGACCTCGCTGGAGAACCGAAATGCGGATCGAATGAAATGGGACGCTCCCGAAACTTCCAGAAAGCCAAATGAAACAACACATCGACCGGAGCTGACTCGCGCAAGAGGAACAACCCTATACCAGAATCACCGGTTCGAAATTCTGGATGTATTCATCCAAGGGAAAATAGGGTCGCTTCACCTTCTTAAATTCCACGTGCCTCATCGTCGGCGGGGTCGGTCCGGGTGTATCCAACACGAAAACACCTT
>CAVOEZ010000717.1:0-2925 GCA_963694355.1 Latescibacteria bacterium UBA2968
CTGCATTGAACATCGCCTGGAATGGAGGTGCTAACCGAATCTCCCTAACTGCGTCTGGAACAAGCTATTCCCACCCTCTTGCGAATTCCCACACCGAAAGAATTCCCACCATCATACCCAGCATCGACTGGCGCCTATCGGTGTCCCGTTTCAACATGTTTGGCGAGGCCACGGAACTCCCGGCCTCGTCCACGTTTCTCCTCGGATCTTCCACATCTTTTCACAAGTTCACCCTGACCGCTCTGATCCGGCGATACGATCGTTCGCATCTGGCGCTCAGATCGGCTTCCTTCTCTGCCTATTCAGGAAATCCGAACAACGAATGGGGCTTGTTTCTTGGCGCCCGATGGCGCCCTTCCAAATCGTCAATGATCGAAGCATCCCTGGACCGCCACGGGAGACTTGGACCAAGTGCCGGAATGCCGTTACCCGGCCGGGGCTACCGTTTCGATTCCCGAATCCGGTACAGATTTCGAAACGCCTTCACGCTCAAAATCACGGTCGGCGCACGGTCCAGGAGGGTCACACCCAGAGCACACCATGATCTGGAGACACGGTCCAGACTAAGGCTCCACCTTGCGCGCCAAACCGGGAGGATTCGACTCACCTCGTGGCTGGAAAGCACGAGGTCGGAGACGCCCGTTCGATCCGGCAACGGATTTGCATTGGGCACAGCCATGCGGCTTGGTCGAATCCTCAGACTCGACATCTGGACGAACCTGTTCAGAATCACCACCTATGAATCCAGGATTTACGTGTTCGACCCAGCGGTCTGGGGTGGCTCGAGAATGCAGATGCTAACCGGGAAAGGGCTGGCCGGCGGCGTCCGTCTTGGCTGGGGAAAAACCATTCGTGTGGTCTTCCGCCAATCCCTCCTCAAACGTGACACCCTGTCCACATCCTTTGCGATTCAGATGGAATATCGGCTCGGAAATCGGCTCAATTACCCTTGACAACCTCTCCTCGTTCTGGCTAAATTCAATTGTTGTTTCCCCTGCCAAATCCCTGGTTCATCGGCGCATTTTTCCTGCCTTTCTCTTCCTGCACCGGTGCGCTTCCTCCTTCTCGTCACGGCGGCCATGCCAGTCAAATTCCTGCACATCGCGGACACCCATATCGGTATCGAAAACTATGGACGTCTCGATCCGCGAACGGGTCTGCACACGCGTCTCCAGGACTTCGTGAAGTGCGTGGGATTCGCATTCGAAGAAGCACTTCGGCAAGAAGTGGATCTGGTTGTTTTTGCGGGCGATGCCTACCGAACCTGCGATCCGACGCCCACGCATCAGCGTGAATTCGCCTCCCTCGTGCGACGCCTGGGTCAGAAGAATATCCCCGTGGTAATGGTCACCGGAAACCACGACAGTCCCGTGGCATTTGGGAAGGCCTCGTCGATCGACATATTCGGCACCCTTGGACCGGACGAAATCCAGGTGGTTTCAGAGGACAAGCTGCTCTCCATCGAAACGAAGTCCGGCATACTGCAGGTTGCCTGCCTGCCCTGGCTTCACCGGAGCCGCCTGGTAACCAAAGCGCCCTTCAACAACCTCAGCCAGGTCGAAGTGGTCGAAAAGCTCCAGGATCTTGGTGCACAGCTCATCGACGGACTCGCCGGCCAGGTAGACCCAAAATATCCGGCAATTCTTGCAGCCCACCTTGCAGCGGCAGACGCAACCTTGTCGGGCACCGAACAGACGGCAATTATCGGGAGAGATCCGTTTTTTCTCACAAGCACCCTTGCCAACTCCGCCTTCGACTACATCGCACTTGGCCATATCCACAAATTTCAGAATCTAAATCCCTCCGGATATCCACCGGTGGTATACAGCGGCAGTGTGGAACGAATCGATTTCGGCGAAGAAAATGAAGCCAGAGGCGCCGTAGTCGTCACCATCAACGATAAGGCTGAGACGGCACACACAGGACCGAAGCGAGATGTGGCATATGAGTTTCTGGCAACACCCGCCCGGCCTTTCAAGACATTCAGAATAGATATTCCGGAAGGCCAGGATCCTACGGAGGCCATATTGGAAACGATCTCCGGAGAGGACCTCACCGAAACCGTAGTGAGAATCATTTACGACCTGCAGGGCGAACGCGAGGACACCCTTGACCTCAAGGCCGTCAAGCAAGCTACATCCGAAGCCTTTCTCCTGGCCAGCATCGTTCGGAAACCCAAAGCGAATGCCCATTCAAGACGCGCGGACATCACAGAAGACATGGCGCTTAAAGAAACACTCCATGCGTATATCGTAAATCGCCCTGAGCTGGAGACGATTGAAGAGGACATGCAGCTCGCGGCTGCCCGGCTGGAAACCGAATTGTCAGAAGCGCGCAGACCATGATTCCAACTCGGCTCTTACTGAAAAATTTCCTCAGCTACAGCGACGATGTCCCACCTCTCGATTTCACATCATTCCACGTGGCCTGCATATCCGGTGCCAATGGCCACGGGAAATCGGCCTTGCTGGATGCGATCACCTGGGCACTTTGGGGCGAGGCCCGGAAAGCGGGTAATGACCGCAAACCCGATGATGGATTGCTTCGGATTGGAACCACGGAAATGAGCGTCACCTTCGACTTTCAGTTGGAGGAGGATCAATACCGCGTTACGCGCAGCTACCGGAAAACACCCCGCTCCGGCACTACATCCCTCGAGCTGCAGGTCTACAATCCGGACAGCGATTCCTTCAGGGCATTGTCCGAGGAAGGATCGCTCCGAAAGACGCAGGAAAGCCTGAACACGCTGCTTAGAATGGGATATGATACATTCATCAACTCCGCCTTCATTCTGCAAGGCCGGGCCGATGAGTTCACAAGGCGAAACGCCAGAGACCGTAAAACGATACTTGGAGAAATTCTCGGACTCTCCCGATACGACGACCTGGCCGCCCTGGCCAGAACACATGTGCAAACGGCAGACCT
>CAVOEZ010000718.1:0-2916 GCA_963694355.1 Latescibacteria bacterium UBA2968
CTGCCCTCGCCCTGGAAACCGCCGCGGACACACACTCGAACACCGCCATTATATCTTGTCCATCGACCACCACGCCCGGGATACCGTATCCTGCTCCGCGATCGGCAATATCAGGAATAGACAGTGTGATCGTTGATGGTGTAGACGCCGCATAAAGATTATTTTCACACAGGAAGATCACCGGCAGCCGCCAGAGCGACGCCATATTCAGCGTCTCATGAAAGGTCCCCTGATTGCTCGCCCCGTCACTGAAGAACGCTACCGCCACTTGTTTCGTCCCCCGGTAAAGCGCGGAGAAAGCGCCGCCGGCCGCAAGGGGGATCTGCCCTCCCACGATGCCGTTGCCACCCATCAGCCCGAGATCTGGATCGAAAATGTGCATCGAGCCGCCGCAACCGCGACTGTAACCGGTTTCCCTGCCCATCAGCTCAGCCATCATCAGCTTCGAATCCGCACCCTTGGCGATTGCGTGGCCGTGACCTCGATGTGAACTCGTCACATAGTCGTCGTCATTCAGAGCGGCGCACGTACCAACCTCTGTCCCCTCGTGACCGATCGCCAAATGCAGCGCCCCTTCGATCACACCTTTGGCTCTAGCGGTCTCCTCGTCGTCTCCACGCAATCGATATTCATAGTCATAGAGCGTCTTCGCCTTCTGCTCGAAGAAGCGGATGCGATGCATGCGTCTGAGCATCTCCACCAGTTTGTCATGATCCGGTTCCATAGTCATGATCCCTCGACCGCCCCGGGTTTCATCGCAGCCCCAATCGCCTCGTCCAGAACCCCAACCATCTCCTCCATTTGCGCATCCGTCATCACCAGAGCCGGAGCGAGGACCAGAATATCACCATTATTTCTAAGAATCATCCCGGCGTCACGACAGTACCGGCTGATGAATCCGCCCATTTTTCCGGCAGGTTTTCTCTCAGCTCTTGTCTCCCGATCGGCCACCAGGTCTATCGCCCACAAAGTACCCATCCCCCGGATATCACCCACCGCATCGTACTTGTAGAGGTCCGACAACCGGGACTTGAACAGTCTGCCCAACTCCGCGGACCTGGCCACCAGGCCCTCGCCCTGGATGATATCGATATTCGCCAATGCAGCCGCACAGGCCGCCGCGTGACCGGAGTAGGTGTGGACGTGTCGAAATCCCTCCTTGGCTTCATGGAAAGCCGCCGCGATCCGCTCGGTCGAAATGGCAGCTCCCAGGGGCAGGTATCCTCCCGAAAACCCCTTGGCCACCGCCATGATATCCGGCGTCACATCCCAATTCTCACAACAGAACATCTTCCCGGTTCTGCCAAAACCCACCTGAATCTCATCAAAGATCAGCAGGATCCCGTGCTTGTCACACAAGCTGCGTACGCCCTGGAGGTAACCTTCAGGCGGAAGTGGGAAACCCGTGTTGGATCCAGGGATCGGATCCATAATAATCGCCGCTACATTTTCAGGACCTTCCCAATTCACCACCGCCTCAAGATTCTTCAGACACGCCAACCCACAGGTCTCGGGCTCCAGTCCCAGTTCGCACCTGTAGCAATTCGCCGGCATCACATGAGTGAATCCTGGTACCAGCGGCTCCTGGGCCGCTCGCATCCCCGACAGTCCGGTTGCCGAAAGCGCACCCAATGTGGCGCCGTGGTATGAGGCGCGCCGGAAGATCACCTTCTTCCTACTCTTCTCCCCTTTAACGTGGAAATATTCCCGGGCCATCTTGATGGCTGCTTCGGAGGCCTCGGATCCGTCATTCACCAGAAAAGACACCGACAGGTCACCCGGTGTGATCTGTGCAAGCCTTTCACCCAGTCTCACAGCAGGCTCGGTAATGAAATCGAATCCACCCGGGAAGTAGGACAGTTTCTCCATCTGATTCTTCACGGCATCTATGACTTCCTTGCGACCGTGCCCACACAGGGTTGTCAACAACGAAGCGAATGTGTCGAGATATCGCTTCCCATCCGAATCGAACACGTACAAACCTTCTCCCCGCACCAGAACCTTTGGCCGTTCATCCGGTTCCCGGTCGGGAAAATAATTCGACCAGAGATGTCTCGAGGCGTCTATCAGGCCTTCTGCGTCAATCTGTTTATCCATTACCTGCCTCTTCGCCAGACCAGCCGGTCAACTCCGGCTCGACGGACTCGAATTTCGAAATCTGATGGATTCTCCGATTACTCTCGGAACGGCGATTTGAGAAACTCCTGGTCAGCCTCCAGGGCTATCGAAATACGCCTTCCTGGCTGGTTGGCGAGCAGAAACAATGTAGGGAATCACCTCGGGAAGTCAACCGGGAACTCCCGGGCCGAATCAACCGTAGAAATGAAAAATGCGGACCGTATTCACAGCCCGCATCCGCCCTGATTATTTCGTAATGCTACATCGGTCAGCTCATCCCTTTTCGTCCGAACCTGCCTCTTCGATCCACTTGTCGATATCACTCTGATCGGCCCCGGCCTGATCGCGATCGAAACTCGCATCGGGATCGAAGGACCCATCCGTCATATCGATCGAAACAGTGGTCTCCTCTTTGGTAGTGGCACCTACAAGATCCCGCTCGATTCGCTCCAGCAGAGTTTGAACCGCCCGTGTCTGCTGAGAAACGATATCCTGAAACTGGAGCGCGCTCAAGATATGCATCTGTCGCTCCTTGATGTCGAGCAAGCCATCTACCACAAAAGATTGACCCTTGCATTGCTCCGCACACTTGTCCAGGAGGCTGTGAATCGCCTCCACTTCTTCAAACACTTCGGTCACTGCGTTCTCGGTAGACTTCAGCACTTGCTCGAGGATGGACTCCGCCTGTTTGAGCGCCTTAACACGACGATTCAGTAAATGTTCGGCGTTCGCACTACCCTGAGCCATGTGCTTCAGTCGGGGCAGAGCGCTCTGAAGTTCATGAATGCCCTGCCGCGC
>CAVOEZ010000719.1:0-2911 GCA_963694355.1 Latescibacteria bacterium UBA2968
CAGGTATCGAATACCGATTGCACCAGAACGCATGGTGATCTTCAGCTTTTCTCCAGGTCGCGTGAACACAACACCAACGGGCTCATCAGGTCCGTATCCCAGCGTATATCCATACTCCTGCGGGGACCGGTTGCCCTCTCCATAGAGACTCAGGGTGGGCAGTTTGGTGAGATACCTCGGATCCACTGTTTCATAAAAGTCCGTAGAAATACAGGGGAAAAGAATACGTGTGGCTCGTGTGATCCAGAAGTCCATGCCGAATTCAGGCTTGTATATTTTGGCTGCCTGCCCGCGATCGGGGGCATAGGTGATATCTCCAGTTTCGGGATCGAGATAATATGCATCCAGGCCGACCCATCGCACGGCCAGACCAGGTATGTAAAACTCTCCAAGGTCATCGGCCTTGTCGTAGAATATTGTTCGAACACCTTTTACGGATTTTTCGTAAGACATTCGGAGTACGGCAACTGCACCCTTGCGTGGCCGGTCCGGTGTAATGCTGCGCCGGGGATAGGTGAGCAACCTGCCTTTCAGCGCCCGCATCCTGTCTTTCATGTCAATCTTGTAGTCCGGAAGGAAATATGGATCATCCAGGGCCTTGCTGAGCACAGCGGTCAGCAGGTGGATCTGTTTTGTGAGGTTGGTAATATTTACGAATTCGGCCCTGTCGGTTGGGGTATCCACCCTGAATCTCGCGTCGTTGACTGTTACAAAAGCCAGTGTGGGCATTCCGGCGGTAAGTACGACCTCTGAATCCGTTTTGATCTTCCCGCCAGGAATAAACATGTTCCACGCCATCCCTGAAGGCGGATTGATTCCATCCACGAGGGCGCGTGCAGGATTCAGACCAAATACCGGCGCCAGCTCTTTGCCGAGTTTGGAGAAGAGCTTGCCCAGTGGCGTGGCGAATCGCTGGAAGTAAAATGATGTGGTACCATTCCATACGGCGAATTCATCGGTCTGCGATGACAGATCAAGAGAAATCCAGAGTCTGATGTCGATGGGGTCTGTCATCAGTTTGGCAAAGTGCTCTTCCTTTCGGGCGTGCTTGCCCAGGAAGTCGCAAATCCCGCGGAAACCAAGGTGATGTGCTGATGAAGCCAGAAATAACACCGTGTGATCGGGTGGATGTGCAGCCAGGTATTCGGCAAGCTCCAACATCCCTACCAGACCCGATGCCTGCTCGGCTCCTGGTGCAAGGCCGGGAACCACGGACATCGCATCGTAGTATGCATCCACAAGAACGATCCGATCCTTCAATTCCGGATGCTGCCCGGGGATCCATCCCAATACATTGTGGGCCGTGTGTTTCTCCCAATCCATCCGTCCTCTCAAGTCTACCCTGATTTCTTCTCCTGCGGAAAGTCTCCTGCGCAACGCCAGACCTGCTTTTTGGGAGATCCAGAATCTTGGCACATTCAGCGGGACCTGGAAGAATTTCTGTTCAGCTTCGGCAGTGCTCGTGGTATCGGTACCGATAAACACAATGGCTTTTGCGCCCAGCATGGACGCGTTCATCCAACGGTTCCAGGAATCGAAGGACATCAGGATCACTGCGCCCTCCAGTTTTTTTCCATTGAAGTGGGAAAACTCACCTTCACCACCGTCAACCAGGTGGGTCTGCAGGCCAGTTCTGGGGAGGGTAGAGGTGCGGGCCAGGTTTGGCCAGAGCGCATAAAGGGGTTCCGAATGAGATTCTCCCAGTACGGTCAACGAACCACCCTTGTCTATGGGGGAGGTGACTTCGTATGATTCCGAGGTGACCTTCTGGAGTCCGATTCGTTTGAACTCTTCCAGCACATATTCGTAAGCGGCCTGATGCCCCGGATATCCAACTACACGTGAACCCTGCGTCGTAAGTTGCTCCAGGCGCTCTTTAAGATCGGTCTCGGATATGGTGGCACGAATTGCGTCGGCAAGCTCCCTCTTACCCGTGGATACCCTAGGCTGAGGAGGATCAGGATACCGGATGCCGAACATGGATACGACGTAGTTCGAAACCGTTTCGGGTGAAAAGACTGCAACGGGCAGAAAAATGACCCCGATCAGTACGGCCAGCAGCAGTTTCTTAATTGCAGACATGTTTGCTCCAGAGAACCTTGTCAGAATGTCCGGTTTTCATTTAATACCACTTGTGAACAACGTGACCTTCAGGTTGGAACCATATGGCATCTACTATCACGCCAAGTGCTACTGCCAGAATATATCCGGCAAGCATGCCAATGAAGAATGGTCTGGATTTTCTGTAAAAGGATGCCCCTGCGAGTTTAAGCATGGTGAGCTTGATGAGCCAGGCAACGAAAATTGTGACACTGGTCAGGCGTGAAAGCGCTGTTCCGGACAAGGCGAACCCTATTGGATGGAAGGGCCACCATACGAATCTGTATCGCATCAAATTCAGGAAGGCCATCACAGCTGCGCCCGCGAAGAAGAACCAATAGTTGGTCGACTCGATCGGGGTGTAAACGGCCTTGATGCTGTTTGCTATTCCCTGGACTTGCCCAACACCCGCGCTGATGATCAGCCAGTTCGGCTGAACGTTGTAGCCCCCCATGGTATATCCCAGCCACAGTGTAAACAGCGTGGACGTAACCATGCCTACCACAAAGGCAGCACATACACCCCAGAAAAGCCGTCCTTTTCCAGAGGCAACCAATTCAGACAATCGGTTGATATGGGTAGCGGTACCCATATTGAATCCACGGTAATGGTTGATCACACGCGCCGACAGGCCTTGTGCAGCCTTTGTGGAGGCCGATATCGTGTGAGAGCCGCCAATTGCCCGGGTGGCAAGACCCCATGCCGACAGTGGGGCGTTCAGATAAATCAGACCTGAATCTGCCAGCAGCTTGGACACGGTGGTGTAAACGATGATCATGGCTGGAATGATCAAGAGAACCATTTTCAACTC
>CAVOEZ010000720.1:0-2904 GCA_963694355.1 Latescibacteria bacterium UBA2968
AGTCAGATGAGCAACCATCAGCAAGGAGCTCGCTTTGGCCACGAGTGACCCCGACAAATGGGACCGACGTTCCAATTCTCGTGCTGTACTCTCCAACTTCCGTTGGGTCTGGACGCACATCTGGAAGGGTGCGCGAATACAAGCGTTGGCCCTGATCCTGGTTGAATTAATGCTGGGGATCCAGCCTGCCCTTCTGATCCACGTGGTACGGAATCTGATCGATGTGGTTGTCGAGAAGGCAGGTGCAGGTATCGAGGGCTTTGCTGCGATTCTGCCCTGGTTGGTGGCCTATGGGGGAACGCTGCTGCTTACCAACAAGGTGCTTTGGAATGTTCGCGATGCCCTGCAGCTTCGCCTGGAACAAAATCTTTCAGGCGCATTGGGTAGGCGCTTTCTGGACAAATCCTGCAGACTGCCGCTGGTGTTCTTCGAGAACACAGCATCGTACGATCGCCTGGAGCGAGCTGGAAATCCGGGTCGGCTCGCAGGGAGACTTTTCTCCTCCGTTATGCACGGTTTTGAGTCTGCGGTTAAGGTGATTACTGTAGCGGCAATCTTTGCACCGGTTTCACCCTGGATCTCGCTGATTCTTCTCGCGGTGATAGTGCCGCAGATCAGAATGGAGATCGAGCAGAGCCGGATGTTTATGTCGTTCACTTACGGGGAGGTGGAAGAACAACGCCGGGCTCGATATGTTGACAGGCTTCTTACCGGCCGTGCAGAACAGAAGGAAATGCGCATTTTCGCTCTTCAGGAAACACTGACCGATCGGTGGAACGACATACGAAAGGCGTTACGGTCCAAACTGTTCGAGCAGCGAAACCGTGAGATGTGTGGTGCGCTGCCGGCGGTGGGGATCCGGATCGTGGTGTCCGTGGGTGTCGCGATCTTCCTCGCATATTTCCTCAGTGCCCGCTTGCTCACTCCTGGCGGTTTCGTGGCGCTTTTCCAGGGGGTCAGGGACATGCTCGGAGCGGGGGGTGGGCTTGGTCATAGTTCAAGGAGTATCCAGGAACGATCCATCAATGTCGAGTATATTCGGGAGTTTCTGGATTTGCCCGAGGAGGAAGGGGGCGGCTTCGTGCCAGGCGGAGAATCTATTGAGCCACAGAGAAAGTCCCGGTTCCCTCGTCCCCTCCGTCGGGGATTTGCCGTAGAAGACTTGTGGTTTGCGTATCCTCCCTCCGGCTCTTCCGAGTTAAGACACGAGCGGGAGGAATCTGTACTACGTGGTGTGAGTTTTGAGATTGTACCGGGAGAGTGTGTCGCCCTGGTGGGGGAGAACGGGTCCGGAAAGTCGACACTTGCCAAGATTCTCCTGGGTCTATACACACCTGCCTCCGGGCGGGTTTTGGCAGATGGAATCGATTTTTCCAGAATTGAAAGGCAAAGCCTTTCGAGTGCGGTCAGTGCTGCGTTTCAGGATTACTTCAATTTCGAGCTTACACTTGCACAGTCCATCGGATTGGGAATACGCGGCGAGGCCGGGGGCAACCGGGAATCCGAATTGTGGCCGCATTGGATTCATCCGGATCCTGCAAGTCTTCTGGATGCCGCGCAGAAGTCGGGCGCGAACGAGATCGCGGACAAGTTGCCTGAAGGCTTCGACACACCGGTGGGTCACGTACTGGACGGGGGGCAGGGGCTTTCTGGTGGAGAGTGGCAGAGGATCGCAGTAGCAAGGGCATTTACTCGGAATCCGGAGCTGCTGATTCTCGATGAGCCTGCGGCTTCGCTGGACCCGATGGCGGAGGCAGGCCTGTATCGACAGATTACCGGCTTGCTCGAAAACAGAACGGCATTGTTGATCAGTCACCGACTTGGTTCCGCCCGAATGGCCGATCGCATTCTGGTGCTGGAGGACGGTCAAATTGTCGAGAATGGGCATCACGATGATCTGGTTCCTGCAGGCGGTTTGTACGCAGCTATGTGGAAGGAGCAATCCTCATGGTATCAGTAACCGTGGACGAGGCGATTCCTGATCGCCCATCCTTTCTGAAGAATCTCTTTCGATTCCTGGCCTGGATGATCCGTACGGACCCCACCAGGGCGATTGTTTTACTGACGTTGCATTTCACGGCGGGTCTGGTCCCTGCGGCAATGGTCTGGACCGTTCGGGGTTTGTTCGACCGCGGTCTTGATGTCTACCAGGGGAATCTCGCGTTTACGGCAATGCTCGCCTGGATCGGGCTGTGGGCAGGATTGACACTCACGGATGCCGTTATTCGCATCTGGTCTCGCACTGTGCTTCTGGAGCGACTGAAGCAGGAGATGGAAGACCGACTCCTCGAGCAGTTGCAGCGCAAGACACGCACATTGAAGCTCGAGGTGTTCGAACGGACGGATTTCCACGATGTTCTGGGGCGCGCACAGGAGGCGGCCACACCGGGGTTCTTTCTGAATCTATTGGGCGAGATCAACACGGTGATTACCGGATCTATCACGGCGATCTCTGTGGCAGTTGTCGTCTGGATGTGGAATCCACTTCTCCTGTTGGCGCTAATATTGGTCTCGCTGCCGCCACCGATATCCCGGATGATCCAGGGTAAGAATACCTATCTGTTGAAACGAGAGCAGACACAATTGGAGCGATTGAGGGCCTATTTGGAGAGAATCGCAACAAGCAGAGAGGCCGCGAAGGAGACCCGCGTATTCAGTCTTGGGCCAACAATCCTGGGCTGGTGGGATCATCTCTACTGGCGTGTGGCAAACCAGACCTATACTCAGCAGAAGAATCACCTTCTGGTCGGTGGGTTTCTGTCGGCAATGACACTTATCGGTCTCGCTGCAGGTATCGGATGGTCTGCAAGGGAGGTGGTCACAGGAGGGCTTTCAGCGGGCCAGTTCGCAGCAATGATGGTGGCGTTGCGAGAGGTCAGTGAGGGTGTGGACAGAGTCGCGGGC
>CAVOEZ010000721.1:0-2895 GCA_963694355.1 Latescibacteria bacterium UBA2968
GGGAAGAATGGATCTTCGGGGGAGGCGAAACACTTACGATGGGCCTGGAAGGTGTACCGACAACTGCGGGCGCCGATTGGACCGTGTTCCCGCCACCGGTGATTTCTGCCCCACCGGTGCTGGCGTCCTTTCCGTTCGATAAACAAAATGATATTTGGGGCTGGTCCCACGGCGAGATCGTCTGGGGAAGTTTTTCAGCACAATATGGAGGACAAGCTGGAAGCGCCGCACTGGGAAACACTGCCATCAAAGGAATAGCGGTCGCGGATTTAGATGGAGACACAGACATTGAACTCGTTGTCCTGGACGAGGCAGGCCACGTTTATGTTGTGGACGGTCCTGAAACCTTCCGGCAACTAGGCACAGTCCAGGGACGAACCGTGGGGTCGCCGGTTGCAGCGGACCTCGATGCTGACGGTTCGGACGAGGCGGTGATTCTCTCCTCCGACGGTTCACTTTCCATCTTTCGATCCAGTGGCCTGGCAGTTGAAAGCGCTCCGGTGCAAGGAGGCGCAGGTTCGGGTCCCGTTCTGGGTGACTTCAACCTGGACGGGTTCATAGACATCCTGTTCGGTGGCATGGACCGTGTATGGGTGGTACAATTCAATGGCATAATCCAGAGCGATACGCCGCTTGCCCTGCCTTTGAAAGATCAACCGGGCTTGATCGAATCCCCACCGCTTATGGCGGATCTCGACCTGGATGGATCACTTGAGATCCTGGTCTCAACAAAGGGTGGTCTGATCTACGCCCTCGACAGGACTGGTGAAAATCTTGAAGGGTTCCCCCTCAACACGAACGGCCCGATTTCTTCCACCCCCTTGCTGGATGACCTGGATGGAGACGGATCCCTCGAGCTGGTGGCGTTCGAGGCAAACGGGTCTTCACATCTCTGGCGCCTGGAATCCATCAACCCGCAAATTTCCGGATCATCGATTATCTGGGGACAGGAAGGCGGCGGCGCGGCCAATACGGGTCGGCTCAGTATGCGTACTGAGGGTGTAGCCCAGGACACCACAGGGGCTTTGTTGCCCTCACATCTGGTATACTGCTACCCGAATCCGATCCGGAGCCCCCTGGCCAAAATTCGTTTCTTTCTCGGTGGAAATGCAAGCATCCACGTTACAGTACTTAATGCGCTTGGAGAAATTGTGGATCGCATGTCCCTGGAGAATCCCACCCCACGGGTAGACAATGAATTGACCTGGGATACTACAACTTATTCAAGCGGTCTATATATCTGTCGTGTCGAAGCCCGGTCACCTAATCAAACGGAAGTCCGTTTTATAAAAGCGGCCGTCATCAGGTAATTTCTCCCACATGAAGTGTTCACTCTCAAAGCTCTTACTGATCCTGACGCTGCTCCTGCTTCAGGCGCCATCCTCGTGTCCCGCTCAATTTCTGGGTCAGGCGAATCATCCCGAATTGAAATGGGATGTACTGGAAACCGACCACTTCAAAATTTATTACCACCAGGGACTTGCCAGTTTCGCACAGCGCTCCGCAGAGGCTGCCGAATCTGTATATGGTCCCGTAACTGCATTCTACAACTTTGAACCCGACGAAAAGATCCGGTTAATCCTGAAGGATACGGACGACTACGCCAACGGAGCAGCATATTACTACCACAACACCATTGAAATCTGGGTCACGAATCTGGATTTCGAACTTCGAGGAACGACCGATTGGCTGCAGAATGTAATTGCGCACGAATTCACTCACATCGTGTCGTTGCAAACCGCCCGCAAGTCTTCGCGCAGGCTCCCGGCCATTTACTTCCACTACCTCGGGTATCAAAGCGAGGACAGGAGAGACGATATCCTCATCGGGTATCCGGACATCTTCACAACCTATGCGGTTCCACTCACCATTGTTCCGCCCTGGTTCGCAGAGGGGACGGCACAGTATATGGCGCCAGGAGCCCACCACGACAGATGGGATTCTCACCGGGACATGGTACTTCGAATGGCCGCGCTGAACAAAGACCTGCTGACCTATGACGAGATGGGCGTTTTCGGAGCCAAAACCGGGATCGGATTCGAAAAGGTATACGATCACGGATATTCACTTGTTTTGTTCATTGTCAACAACTTTGGAGAAGAGAAACTTTCCGAGATCTACCGGCACATGACAACCATATGGCGAACTGATTTCGGTGGGGCGATCAAAAGCGCGCTTGGCATATCCGGACGGGAATTACACAGGAGATGGGTCTCGGCCTTGGAAGAACGTTACCAGGGAAAAGAAAGAGAACTCGAACCCATCCTGGAGGAAGGGGACCTGCTCACCGACGATGGGTATTTCAACTTTCACCCTGCCTGGTCGCCAGATGGGAAACAACTGGCCTACATTTCCAACAAGGGTAGCGACTACGGTCGCACGTCTCTCTGGCTTCACACCCTGGCTGACAGCACTGAGGAACTGGCCGCCGCCGGTGCAACAACAGCCTTCGATTGGTCGCCGGATGGCTCCCATCTGCTTTTCTCTCGCAGGAGCGCTCCCAACAAGTATGCCTCCAGGCTATGGGATATCTACACAGTTGACCCTTCCAGAGAAAACCGGAAAGGCGTTTACCAGAAAACCAAAGCAACCCTGGGTATCTCTGCTAAGTTGCCGGATAACGAAAAGAGACTGACCCGGGATTTGAGGGTAATCCACCCGGCATATTCCGACGACGGGACCCGGATTGCATTTGTCAAAAATGGGGGTGGCACAACCAATCTCGGGGTGATGGACGTCGGCAGCGGTGAAATCGCGTATCTCACAGAACTGGATGACGGAACCCAGTTTTATACCCCTGCCTGGTCCCCGGATGGGTCACAAATAGCGGTTTCTGTGTTCAAAAACGGAGGTTCAAGAAATATCGCGCTTATCCCTGCCACCGGAGGCGAGTGG
>CAVOEZ010000722.1:0-2894 GCA_963694355.1 Latescibacteria bacterium UBA2968
TCGGAATTTCAACATTTCAGTTTCCGTCCGTTGTACCAGACCTTCGAGAACAAGAATATTGGCGGCTTTCAGACAGTTTGCTGACCGAACCGACAATTCCAGTTCTTCTACTTGCATTTTTAGCAGAGAGGCAATTCTCTGTGCCTCTTCATCAATTACCTCTTCGTGCTCTTCCTCAGGTTCTTCCTCAAAATTGATAAACAACTCCAGGTGATCCTTCAACGTTTTTGCCGCATGCGAAACGGCATCATCGGGACGGACCGCCGCGGTTGTCCAAACTTCCAGGATCAATTTGTCGTAGTCTGTCTGCTGCCCCACCCGTGCGTGGTCCACTTCATAGTGGACCTTCTGAATGGGAGAAAAGGCCGAATCCATCAAAATGGTGCCCATCGGAGGTTCGGTAACCTTATTGTCTTCAGCAAGCACGTACCCTCTGCCTTTTCCAACCGTCAATTCCACCTCCAGGGTCCCGTCCTTATCCAGAGATGCAATATGCTGATCAGGATTCATGATTTCTAGGTCTGCATCGATCTGCAGGTCTGCAGCAGTAAGCGATCCAGGCCCTTTTTTTTCAATCCTAATCAATTTGTCTTCGTCAGAGTGCATCCGAACATTGACTTCCTTGAGGTTCAGCACAATTTCTGTAATATCTTCTACCACCCCTTCCACCACCGAAAACTCGTGCTGAACCCCTTCGATCTTGACGGCTTTGATTGCCGCACCTTCGATAGACGAAAGCAGAACCCGGCGTAGTGCATTTCCTATTGTAGTACCGAAACCACGCTCCAGTGGTTGAACCGTGAAAAGGCCATATCCGTCTGCAAAGCTCTCTTCATCGATCTGTACCGATCTGGGCATCTGAAAATTTTTCGGCTTCATAATACGATCTCTCCTCAGACAATATCGCTTCCGGCTGCATCTCCGGGAAGAAGGACAGCTACATTACTTGGAATAGAGTTCCACGATAAGCTGCTCTTCAACAGCCGTGGGTATATCTTCCCGGTTTGGATACTCAACGAGCGTTCCGCTCAGGTTCACTTTGTCCAGGGTCAACCAGGTCGCCTGCCGTCCTTCACTCACACGCTTCATGGATTCATGAATAAGACCCAATTGCCTGCTTTTCTCTCGGACCTGTACGGTATCCCCCGGAGAAACCTGAAACGAGGGAATGTCTACGATTCGGTCGTTGACCATCACGTGACGATGCCGAACCAATTGACGAGCAGCCTTGCGAGAGGCGGCAAAGCCCAACCGGTGCGTGATATTGTCCAATCGACATTCGAGCGACTGCAACAACTGGTCTCCTGTGACCCCTTTGTGCCTCGCGGCCTTAAAATAATAATTCCTGAACTGTTTTTCGAGAACTCCGTACTGCCGCTTGGCTTTCTGTTTCTCGCGCAGCTGAAGGGAGAATTCCGATGGTTTGCGATTCTGACGCTGGCCGTGCATGCCAGGTGCATAGCTCCTTTTTTCGAAAGAGCATTTGTCCAGAAAACACCGCTCGCCTTTGAGAAAAAGCTTTACACCCTCTCGGCGGCATAGTTTGCAGTTTGGGCCCGTATACCTCGCCATTCAGTAAGTCTCCTCCGTCACCTGTTAAGCTACACTCTTCGCCGTTTTGGCGGCCTGCATCCATTATGTGGAATTGGGGTTACATCTCGAATCGCCGATATCTCAAGGCCGGCGCCCTGAAGTGCCCGAACTGCAGCCTCCCGACCAACACCTGGCCCCTTCACCCATACCTCTACCCTTCGCAGCCCCATCGCCATGGCCTCTTTTGCCGCAGCCTCAGCGGTTATCTGGGCGGCAAAAGGCGTGCTTTTGCGCGAGCCCGGGAAACCAACTCTACCCGCAGTCGACCAGGCGATTACTTGACCCTCTTTGTCCGTGAGGGTAACAATCGTGTTGTTGAATGTTGCCTTTATATGGGCAACACCCATTGCATCTACTCTTTTGTTTCTTTTTCTGGCTTTTCGCTTCTCCGGTGGCAAGTTACGCCTCCTTCTCTGAGAGAAATATGGGTCATTCCTTCTTCTTGCGTGCAACCTGGCCCTTCTTGGGGCCCTTCCTGGTCCGGGCATTGGTGCGAGTCCGCTGTCCACGAACAGGCAGGCCTCGCCGCCAGCGGAGACCGCGATAGCACCCAATGTCCATCAATCGCTTGATATTCATTGCCACTTCACTACGCAGGTTGCCTTCAACTCTGTAATCGCTTTCGATCACACTTCGGAGTTTGTTCACATCCTCTTCAGTGAGTGCCTCTACCCGAGTATCTGCTGAGATCTGCGTCTTTTCGAGAATTGCTTTCGAGGTGGAAAGACCAATTCCAAAAATATAGGTCAGGGCCGTTTCCACACGTTTGTCCCGAGGAATATCAACCCCTGCAATACGAGCCATACCGTTACCCCTTTAATGTCGCAAGGTAGTGAACAAGATTCATCCCTGCCGCTGTTTGTGCCGCGGATCCTGTTTGCAGATTACACGCAAAACGCCTTTTCTACGAATAATTTTACAGTGATTACAGCGTTTCTTTACTGACGCACGAACTCTCATATTCATTCCCTTCCGGGGAATCATCCCCTGTTCTACTTGCGTCCCTTGACCCTGCCCTTTTTCATAAATCCATCATAATGACGCATCAGCAGGTGAGACTCAATCTTTTGAAGCGTGTCCAGGGCAACTCCAACAATAATCAGCAACCCCGTTCCTCCAAAAAAGTCATTCAGACCCGGATGAACACCAAGATAATTGGTTATGAAAAAAGGAAATACTGCAATTGCAGCTAGGAATATGGACCCCGGCAATGTAATTCTGGTGAGGATTCTGTCGATGAAATCCGACGTGCGTTTCCCCGGACGGATTCCGGGAATGAATCCACCATGCCGCTTCATATT
>CAVOEZ010000723.1:0-2892 GCA_963694355.1 Latescibacteria bacterium UBA2968
TAGCAATATACAGCTTAGCGCACTCCATTCGGACAAAGATTTTCTGGCCGTCTCTTGAATAGTTCAAATATTGTCCATTCGCCTGGACAATTCATTTCGTAAAATTCCCATATTTTCATATTATCAATAAACAATTTATCAACATATAGTTATATACATATTTTATGAATTGACTTATCAAAAAAATACCACTTGATGCCAAGTGGTATAATCGGTAATTGTATTTTTAACAAAAGGAACTGGCTAAACCCGGTTTCCTGTCACTCGCTCCCCCATTCTCGCGCCTGCCAGGGCCAGGAGGAACGCGATTGCCCCACCGATCAGCATTTTCGTCATACTGAATCGGATAAAACCGTAAGGGGTAAAAAATGCCAGGCATAACATCAGCGCTACAGACAGGAAGGCTCCCGCGGCAGGCTCGAATGTCCGAACACCTGGAGAAATCAGTCCGATCAGGAAACCTCCGATAAAAAAGCTCACAAGATTAAGTGCACCCTGAATCAGAAACCTCAGCTGGATCGACATAAACCGCCCAACCACGACATCCCCGATCAATCCGCCCAGAAACAGCTCCACCCCGATAAAAATACCCATACTGGCGAACATCCACTTTTTTGAGAATGAACCGGTATGCTGTTCAACCATCGGATTTCCTTTCAAGTTGCTAACCTGGCCAACGAATTGACGATTGCGATGCGCCTCGATTACCCTCTGTAAGATCTCTCGAAGCTGTACACGGTTACCTCTCCTGTTTCCGAAATCACGTCCAGCACCCAGCCTGCGTCCTCCAACTCATCAAAAAACAGACGGCTCAGCTCGCGATTAGGTTCGCTGAAAAGTATACGCCCACCGGGCTCCAGCAGCGTTTCGAAACACGCGATCAGCGGCTCATAGGACAACGGATCATACACCACGTCCGAACAGAGCAGGGTCCTGTACTTTTGATCGGTGGGCGGGTCCTCCCAATCGATCACCCTCACCTCGGGGTCGGCCCCGGCGATCTGCAAGCAATTCATCTTCGCGAACAGCAGAGCGTCCGGTTGGCAGTCCGAAGCCGTCACCCTGGCGTGTTTCAAACAAGCCGCGGCGGACACCAGGCCCAGTCCGCACCCGATCTCCAGCACCGGTGTGCCCGCGCTGAGGTGATCGCCTGTCATCACCACCCGGGCAAGCGCCAGAGACGACGACCACACGCACACCCAGTAGGGCAGGTTGGTCTCCAGCCTGTCGAGATCATCTCTGGTGATTCGCTTGGAAATCAACGCCTCTCCGTCCTCGGCGCACACCACCGAAATCTGGCGACCGCAAAGATTGTGACGTTCGTACCCGAGCTGATATCGACTGGACAATTCTTTTCTGAGCTGTTCTATTTTCTGCATCACCGACATTCTGTACCTCGAATGGTTTCTATACTGGCCTTCCTGTTCTCACACGTTCCGGAGTCCCTGTCATCCTTCACACACGCCTTCATCCGCCCACTGACTTCCAGACCCCTTCGGCAAACCGCTGGCCGAGTTCGTTGAAATCCTTTGCCTCATACAATCCCGGCGTAAATTGAGTCCACCACATCAGCAGTTTGAAAATCCCGTAGAATGCGAACAGGTGCAAGGCCTTCAGCAATTGAGCAATCCTCACCAGAATCCGAATGGTAAAAAGTCCGGCAAGACCGATGAGCAGCACAATAGCAATAATATGCGGTCCCCTTCCCTCAACCAGATACTTGCCAAGAGGACGCTGATCGGGCTCCGCCGGCATCTCTACAATCGCCCCGTCCTTCACGATCCCGGATTCTGCAAGTGGCGCCGGCCAACCGACCAGCTGCCAGATCACAGCCAGAACCAGTGTCCCGTAGATCAGGACAGACAGATAGTTGCCCATCTGCACCTGCCACCTGCCCAGAGATCGGGTAAATGCTCCCTCCGGCATTTTCTGGTCCTTAATCAGTTCCGAAAGTCTCCTCACCTCTTTCTGGATTGCTACCCAGATTCCATCGATCATCATTCCGCTCCGGTCAACAGGGTCTCCAGACCACTTCATTTCCTGACTATTTCTCAATATAAACAATTCTATTGAAGTGATGGGATGCCGCAGTCGGTGCCGGAAACAGACGTGTCAAAGATCGCCGCTTCCACCGCTCGCGGAACCAACACCCTGCACCAACTCAGGCCTTTCGAACATCACCCAATTCAAAACTCCACTTGCTTGTACCGAGAAAAAAACACTATATTTCTTACGCCTCCCGCGATATTTATCGTTGGTGGTTTAACGTCGTGGCCTGATGGTGTGCCCGCACCTTCAGGCCATTTTTCTACCCGTGCCCGACCTGTGAGGGAACAAAGTGGAGCTGGGGAAAAGGTGTTCACCCATGTTCCAGAGCCACCTTCACCGGATGGCTCATGATTGGACAGTGCAGGGGTACGATACAAGGCCCGGCGCGCGATCTGACCGGGCCACCACCAGTTTCTGAAGCGAATGTGCAACAAAATCCAACAAGTCGTGTCCCACAATAAGAATTATGCGAGTGTGGCACCCTAGCTCAGTTGGTAGAGCAGTGGACTGAAAATCCATGTGTCGCTGGTTCGATTCCGGCGGGTGCCACCAAATCATTTCTCCCGCGTTTGCTTTGAGGCCGCTGAGCGCTCGTCGAAAAGCAAGTGATCATTCTTGCAGAGCCGGTCTGCACAGTGCTCCGCCTGACGGCCCACAATCAGAATATGAAAAAATGGCCACTGCGAAACAAATATACAGGGATGTGCGAAGCGTTGCGGAAAGAACATCAGTGGGCATCCGTGAAGGGACAACTATGGTGCGGAGGACTGAAAGGCGCAGAATCCAACCCGGCCCACGCGATCCGGAACATCCAGACGAAGCGTATATTTCCCTTATGGGATG
>CAVOEZ010000724.1:0-2888 GCA_963694355.1 Latescibacteria bacterium UBA2968
TGATTAAGGGAGCAGATAAGGAAAAGGTTGGACGATCAGCGGCCAACATCAGAAAAATTCGACCGCCAGAGCCATACAAGGGCAAGGGCATTCGATATCATGACGAGTTTGTTCGACGTAAGGCCGGAAAGGCTTCCGTAACCTGATTTCTGGGACGAATTGAAATGGCAAACAAACAATTAGAGAAAGCAAAATTGCTCCGGCGACGACATCTCCGAATCCGGAAGAAAATTAGCGGCACCACTGAGAGGCCGCGGATGGCTGTGAGCAGAAGTCACAAGCATATCCAGGCACAATTGGTGGATGATTCCACGGGTCGAAGCTTGCTTGGGTTGTCGAGCAATTCCAAAGATGTTCGTGAAATGCTTGCCGACTTAAGTGGCAAGTGCGATAAAGGTAGAGAAGTGGGCAAATTGCTAGCTGCAAAAGCGATAGAGGCCGGGATCACACAGGTGGTCTTCGATAGGGGTGGTTACCTCTATCATGGCCGGGTAAGGGCTTTGGCTGAAGGTGCTCGAGAGGGTGGCCTGAAGTTCTAAATCATCCGAATTTCGGATCAAGGAGCGCATCTTGGCGAGGATCGATTCTTCAGGGTTGGATTTGACGGAAATTGTAATCAACAACAGCCTCAAAATGGTATCTCATGTCCGCAAGGGTGGACGTCGGTTTGCTTTTAATGTGATGGTTGTGGTTGGAGACAGGCAGGGCTGTGTCGGAGCAGGGATGGGCAAAGCGGGTGAGGTGTCCGAAGCGATCCGAAAAGCAACAGAAAATGCCAAAAAGAACCTCGTACGGGTGCCTGTTCAGGACGGCACCCTGCCTCATGAAATTGTTGGCGTATTTGGGGCAGCAAAGGTGCTCTTGAAGCCGGCAGCACCCGGCACAGGTGTAATTGCTGGGGGTGGGATTCGGGCGGTTCTTGAACTGGCAGGTGTTCACAACGTGCTCACCAAGTCTCTGGGATCCCAGAATTCACACAATACCGTTAAGGCCACGCTACAGGGCCTGGGGAGTTTGAAGAACGCGAAAGATTTTGCCAGATTGCGTGACGTCGATGTGGCCGAAATCACTCGTAATCGGGGGCAGAGATAGATGGCAGCAAATTCGGGCAAGTTGAAAATTACTCAGATCAAGAGTGCGATCCACAGGCAACAGAATCAGAAGAAGACCCTGGTAGCTCTGGGTATCAAAAGGATGCACGATACCGTTGAGCATGATGACACACCCCAGATCAGGGGCATGATTCACCGGGTATCTCACCTGGTAAATGTGGAGTGTTTAGGCCAGTAGAGTTGAACTTTCTGGAGCTTCCGAGATATTCGAATAGGTGGTAGTTCGGGTACACATCGATATTGTGTTCCCTTTGTATTTATAAGGGTGTTCTGATGAAACTTGGTGCGATATCGCCCCCCAAAGGGGCAGTGAAGAAACGCAAGCGGTTGGGGAATGGAGTTGGTTCCGGGCAAGGAAAAACCAGTGGCAAGGGGCACAAGGGTCAGAGGTCCAGATCCGGCTCCAAAATAAAACCATGGTTCGAGGGTGGGCAAATGCCGCTGCAGCGCAGATTGCCTAAAATTGGATTCAATAGACCGAACAAGATCGTTTTTCAACCTGTAAACCTCGACGATATTACAAGGAAGGGTCTTGCCGGTGAGATCACTACCGATTCCCTCAAGGAGGCAGGCCTCATCAAGTCCCTCCGAAGGCCCGTCAAATTGCTGGGTCGAGGGAATGTATCTGAGGTCCTGAATATTAAAGTGCACGCCGCCTCTGCCACAGCGACAGAAAAGATTACCAAGGCTGGTGGTGCAGTTGAAATTATTTCTGACCAGACAGCCGAATAAGCAGCTCGGTTGAGAGGAGATTTCGGTGCTTCAAAGTTTTCAAAGTGCCTTTAGAATTCCTGAATTGCGTAATCGGATCCTGTTTACTCTGGGAATCCTGGTTGTTTACCGAATAGGTGGCCAGGTTCCAATCCCTGGTATTGACCGAATTGCGCTGGCTGAGTTTTTCAGTGGGGCCAGCCGCACACTGTTTGGATTGTATGATATGTTCGTTGGGGGAGCCTTCACCCGCGCTACTGTGTTTGCGCTGGGCGTTATGCCCTATATCAGTGCATCCATTATCCTTCAGCTCCTTGGTGCGGTCATCCCCTTCCTTCAGAAGTTGCAGAAAGAAGGAGAAGAGGGTCGAAAGAAAATCACCCAATATACCCGATATGGTACGGTCGCCCTGGCGGCCGCTCAGGCCTTTGGAGTTAGCTTCTTTATGGAGAGCCTCCGGTCCCCACAATCGGGAATGTCGGTGGTTGTGGATCCCGGGTGGGGTTTTCGATTTCTGACCGTAGTTACGATTACTGCGGGAACTGTTTTCATTATGTGGCTTGGCGAAAGGATCGACGACCGGGGAATTGGGAATGGTATGTCGATGCTGATTTTCATTGGGATCGTGGCACGACTTCCCTGGGCAGTAGGTCAGGAGTATCAGGATTTTATTACCAATGACAAGGGCATTCTCAGAGAGATTCTTGTCCTGTTGATCATTGTCGGGGTTACCGCCCTGGTTGTATTGATTACCCAGGGCACTCGGAAGATTCCTGTTCAGTATGCGAAGCGGGTCGTGGGACGACGGGTGTATGGCGGCCAAAGTACACATATTCCTCTAAAAGTTAATACCTCAGGTGTGATGCCCATAATTTTCGCACAAGCCATTATGTTCATGCCGTCGACGCTTGCAACGTATTTTTCTGGAAACGAGTTTATGCAGGAACTTGCCATAGCATTGTCGCCAGGGTCCACCGTACAGTCTATGCCCTACTGGATTCTGTACTCGGCTACGATTATTTTCTTCTCCTATTTTTACACGGCCATTGTTTTCAATCCTGTCGA
>CAVOEZ010000725.1:0-2884 GCA_963694355.1 Latescibacteria bacterium UBA2968
GCGTCCGCCAACTCGATCCTTGTTTAGCCTCTGGTTAAGGTGCAACCCGTCGAGAATAAATTCGACTGCTGATGCCCGATTGGCTGTATTTGCCCCGGGGACGAGTATCTCAATTGCCTCAGCCAGGCCATCGATCTTTTTGATAATGTCTTCATAGTCTTTTGACGGAAGCGATTCACCTGTAGTGACGTGAATTCCATCTGCAAACTGCAGAGCTAACGGTTCAAGTTTGATGCCTTCTGTAAATCTGCTGAATACAGCTTTGGTGGCGTCCTGGAACAAACGCTCCATGATTTTTTCTTCTCGTCCTTCTTCCATAGCCTCGAACTCAACCTTGCCCTGCAGAGAAGGCATAATGAAAGGAAGGTCAGAGATTCTTGGTACAACGTCTAGTTCATCCACTTTAATAGCGCGCCTCAGTGCATTGGCAAGTAGCGCCTCATAGTTGGAGACAGAGGCTCTGACGGACACACCGGAGCGCTGATTGATATCCGGAGATCGTCGCGCCTGTTGCGTAATTTCAGCGATGAGCTGTGACATGAATGGTGGAACATCTTCATGGTATTCGCCCAGGTCGAGTTTCCGTTTCTCCTGTTCCATGATTGTAATTTCTTCCAGAATATTTTGCGGATAGTGTGTTCGTATCTGTGACCCATAGCGGTCCTTGAGAGGGGTGATGATGCGCCCTCTGTTGGTGTAATCCTCGGGATTCGCCGTTGAGACAATCAGGATGTCGAGATCCAGCCGAATCTTGTGTCCCCTGATCTGGATATCCCTTTCTTCAAGAACATTGAGCAGCCCAACTTGAATCCTCTCTGCAAGATCCGGCAGTTCGTTGATAGCAAATATTCCCCTGTTTGTATGGGGGATCAGGCCGAAATGTAAGGCTTCTTCATCGGACAAATATCGCCCTTCTGCAATCTTTATGGGATCTACTTCACCAATCAAGTCGGCGATAGTGATGTCTGGCGTCGCGAGTTTTTCACCGTACCGGGTGTCGCGGTGAATCCATTTAATTGGGGCTTGCTCGCCCTGTTCCAGCAGGATTTTTTTCCCTTGAGCGCTAATAGGTGCATAGGGGTTCTCTGGAATCTCGACGTCTGCAAGAACGGGCGTCCATTCGTCCAGAAGGCTGGTCAGGCTGCGGATAATACGCGACTTGGCCTGTCCTCGTTCACCCAGGAGAATCACATCCTGGCCGGATAAAATCGCGTTCTCAAGTTGTGGGATAACCGTGTCCTGATACCCGACGATATTCGGGAAGACATCTTCTTTAGCCTGGAGTTTTGAAATGAGATTTCTTCTCATTTCCTGCCTGACTGTCAGGACCTGGTAACCACTGGATTTCAGTTCACCCAGTGTTTTAGCTTCTGTCACAAAGATCTCCGGAATTCATAAGTTCTGTTCTCATCTAACCAGTTTGGCACCGAGGTTTGCAAGTGTTCCGGTTGTATTGCCGTAGCCCGGTCGGAATTGTCATAATGGGCCGTCCAGGCAGGAGAAACAGGATTGATTACCACTGATCAGGTACAAATTACAGCGGCAGAATACCTCGCAGAGAAATGGGGTACCCCAGTCACAGTCTGCGATGTCGAAAAGATATTTGGAGGAGCCTCTCGTGAAACTTATAAGCTCACGCTGGAAGTTGATGGTGAAACCAGGGGCGTGATCCTGCGTCGTGATCCGCCTTCAAGCCTGATCGATACTGAACGGCATCTCGAATACGGTGCATACGACCGAATCTATCCAACAGACATACCTGTGCCGGAGCCACTTTTCCTGGAAAACAGTACAGATTTTCTTGAGCAGCCGTTTTCCATCATGGCCGCGATTGAAAACCCAATGAGCGACGTTGCGCTGTTGTCTGAAGAGCAGAAGCAAAAAATTGGTAAGCAGAAGTACAACCTGCTCGGGTGCCTTGCTGCGAAAGATCCGCTTGCGCTAAAGTTTGACGAAATTATGACTGTTCCTGATGTCGCCTCGACCGCGACGGAGCAGTTGGCCTACTGGCAGGGGGTCATTAACGACGACGAAATACACCCGCAGCCTATTGCCCAGGCAGCGATTCGCTGGCTCGCGGCGAATCTGCCGCCGCCAGCCCAGAAAATCTCAATTGTTCATGGCGATTACAGAACGGGTAATTTCCTGTTCGATGATCAGGCGCAGATTACCGCCATTCTCGACTGGGAAATGTGCCATCTAGGTGATCCGCTGGAAGATCTGGCCTGGTCCCTGGATCCGTTATGGTCAGGGGAAGACCACGAATTGGCCGGTAGGCTGATTCCTCATGGCCAGGCAATCCAAATCTGGTGTGAGGCGAGTGGACTGTCATGCAACGAACAGGCTCTCAAATGGTGGCGAATTTTTGTTTCGGTGAAAGCCGTGGCAATCTGGATTTCGTCATCCGAAAATTTTGAGCAGGGAGAGGGCAAGGACTCGATATTAGCAATGGCAGGCTGGGTCATGACGGATCGACAAAACCGTATTCTGCTGGACTATTTTGCTCCGGAGGTAATGTCATGATTCCGCATACTGATGGTGCGCTCAGGATGTTGAGTCAGCGCTTAATGACACAGTTGCTGCCTGACCTAAAGAGCCTCTACAGTATGTCGGATGGCGCGCTGATTGGGTTACTGATTAACGCTATTGCCGACGAGACGGCCGAGGGCATTCAGCGCAGGCTGGACGACATCGCTGAGATGAAGCTCATCTTTATAGCAGGCGAGGCGCTGCTGTCGAGCAGAGACAAAGAGGTCATCAGTGCTGAGTTGTCTTCCTATCGACTGGCTGATGTAAATGACCACCATGATGCGCTCACTCGTATTTTGATTTCGTTACACCAAAAGACCGAAGATAAGGAAATCGAAGCGCTTAACCAATCTAT
>CAVOEZ010000726.1:0-2871 GCA_963694355.1 Latescibacteria bacterium UBA2968
AAGGCTTCTTTCGAAGCAGAAAAACCTTACGAGGTAAGCACCAAGGTTCGGGTTGTTGGGGATGTCCGGGGATTTATGCCGCAGAGAGCGTGACTTTTAGACAATTCTCGACGAGGGTGGATCATCATGGCAGATCGTTTGAAAGATAAAGTCGCAATCGTAACAGGCGCTGGCTCCGTCGGACCCGGATGGGGAAACGGCAAGGCAACCGCCGTGCTCTTTGCACGCGAGGGAGCTAAAGTTTTCGCAGTCGATATCAACCTTTCCGCTGCCGAGGAAACAAGCGTCCTCTATCTCCGAAGCACCTGCTCGATCCCCAGTCTCATTTCCGCTTCCGAGCCCCGGCCGCAGAACGAGTCCGTCGGTTCATACCCACCTTCATCGAATGACTTCGCCAGGGTGATATATCCTGGACCGAGGTCACCATAACCCGCTGTGGCCACAAACCCATCGGGTCTCAACTCCTGGGCATAGAGCTGATATTCTATGAAGGTCTCACCGGGAAGGTGAAGAATATCCACATCCTCATTGAGCCGAAGGCTCGTAATGGGAATGGGATCTTCCCAGCGACGCAGATAGGTCAGCATCAATGCGGCCTTGCTCTTGCGCTTCTCCGATCCCCTCTCAACACTTTTCAGCACCTCCAACAAACCCGCTTCGCTCAAATCTTCTCGGGGTGGTAAACAAGCGGGGTGGGTCTGCCAGGACAATCCAGTCAATTCCTGGCGCACGGAAGCCGATTCGGACGCAATCATCGCGTCCAGAATACGCTGTTTGAAAATCTCTCGATTGGCCGGGTTGCCATCATTGTATTTACCGGCTGCGACATTGCCTCCGCATCCTGTGAAGTAAATGTGCGGGACCCCCCCGTCCTCTTTGGATCTTTGCTTCCTTGCCAATCCCACGAACTCGGAATTGACAATCGCTGTGCCATCATAAGATGTGGGATGAACGGCATAGTAGTGAAGAACCGCTATCTTCTGATCGCCATTCCAGAACCCGATCGTCTTCATCATCGGATCGATGACACCTTCCGGTGCGGCATGCAGTTCAGGATCCTGGGTCTTGGTATAGCGAACCTTGTAGACCTTCCCATCGTCCCCCATAATCCTCCGGTTGGATGCGATACGGTCAACTTTCGCCTCTCCTGTGGAGATATGTGTACAGGGTTGAAGTTCTCCGAGCGCCCTGGCAGCTGCTGAGGCCGTATTCGATCGTGCCCGTTCGCAGAAGTCTCCAACCATAATGACATCTGGGCAATTGTGTTCATCCAGCAGATCCTGTGCATCCCTGTCGGGCCAGGGGGTATCGTGCTGGTGGACACAGTGAACCGCCACGCATTCTGCATCCGTACCCACCGCCTCCGCCAATTCTGCTCGCCATCGATTGTAGTCGTGGTTGCTCAGCTCCGCCCAATCCAGCGCGCACAGAACGACAGGGTCCGCGCCATCCCCTTTTAGGATAAGTCCGTGGGCAAAAATCGGATCGCCGATCTCCTTCGCCGGAGGATACCAGCCTGCGCAAAGTGGATGGCCTAGTGGCGGCGTAATGTCACAATTGAATGTCGCTGCGGATATATTCACAGATCAGCTCCTCAAGTAATTGAAACGGACAGTTCCTGATTCATGTCTTCGCTACCGCTCACTCAAATTTGAGCACAATATGAAGAGGACCCGAATGGGTGTCAACGGCTTTGGGAGAAGGGCTATCCCAAAAACCGAACTCCGCACATCTACCTGCCAGGTCCTAACTCGCCTTCAGGCGCCTGTCCAAAACGCCTGATCTGTGCAGAAACCTTGTTTTATCTCCTTGCATTCACACCAAAATTTCAGTAAATTTACATCAAAAGGAGCATTGAAATGAGGATTACTGTAGATATTTCTGATGAAACTGTCCTGGCGGTTCAGAAACTAACGGGTATTTCCAAGAAATCACCGGCAATATCAACGGCACTCGAGGAATACCTTGCCATCAAAGGCCGGCGCAAATTTGCCGAACTCATTATGGAGGGTGGCATTGAATATGGTACTACCAACGATGAAATTGAAGGTTCCGACATCCAACGAGAGAACAATCATGAGCAGGGTCGACAATGAGCGTTCTTGTCGATACATCGGCCTGGATCGAAAGCTTCAGAATCTCCGGTGATCCTGGAATGAAGCGTATGGTCGCATCCACCGTTCAGGAAGGCAACGCATCGATCACCGGAATAATAGTGGCGGAACTGCTGAGGGGAGCAAAGGAGCGCGAACTGGCCCCACTGCAAGAAAATCTGAGTCTTCTGCAGATGCTGCCCACAACAGATGATCACTATATAGCTGCAGGAATCCTGGGTTCAAGAATGAGACGCTCAGGGCACACTTTGCCAACAGCAGATCTCTTGATTGCTACAATCGCAATAGCTTACGGATCTCCATTGCTTTGCAGGGATAGGCACTTCGATCTGATCGCGGAGTTTGCGGAACTGCGAATTTACCCCTGTTGACCTCTTCAACGTCGACATTCTTGAAGGCTCCATCAGAACCCTCTACCATATTTCAGAAGTTGAGAGTGAGCAAATCCTATGAACATTGATTTCACCGGACAGGTGGCCGTCGTTGTAGGCGCCGCAAGCGGCATTGGACGCGCCACCGCTATCGAATTCGCCAAATCGGGGGCCCGAGTCTGCTGGCTGGACCTTTCAGAGTCGGTGGAAAGTGAATCCAGAGAGAATGCCGGATCTGGCCCAGCTCCCCTCGCCTATCAGGTCAACGCTACCGATTTCGGGCGATTGCAGGAAGTCGCGAAAGATATTCTGGAAAAGACTGGCAGGATAGATCACGTGATCGTGTCGATCGGGCTGAAATCGAAGACCCTTGGATTCCCATTCTG
>CAVOEZ010000727.1:0-2867 GCA_963694355.1 Latescibacteria bacterium UBA2968
CGACTTTCCGCCGGCATGGGGCGACCATCCTTTGTGGTTGTCTCCGATATGCCTGTCACTGAGGAAACAATTCTCACACCGTATCTTTTTGGTATCATCGTCTATTATGCTATGCAGGACTCGCATTACCGCCGGGTGATCGATGAGAACCGAAGCTGCGCCACCCGGTAGTTTGCTTTCCGAAGGAGGCAGGGATTCAGGGTCATTGCGCAGACGATCGGTCTGCTCCCTGATCGGGGTCATTTCCTCTTGGGTGAGGACCGAAGGAAACAGGATATAGCCATTGAGGTCGAACAGGAATCGTTCTTCTTCCGTCATTGGTGTGTATTCGGTCATCGCGCGATCTCCTTCGCCGTTCAAGACCCTTTGGTTGTCAGAAACGTCAGCCAATATCTGCTTCAACATCGGCATCATAGTCTATGCCCGGTATACCGAAACCGAAGAGTTTCAGGAATTCTAACCGGTATCCCTCGATGTCCGTGAGCGATTCCAGATTTTCAGAGGTGACCACATTCCACTGTTCGTGAATTACGGACTGGATCTCCTCCGTCATTTCATAGTCGTCTATTCTGATCCTGTCCTGATCGTCAAGTTCGAGTGGATTGCCAGAATAAAGCCGGTCGTACATGAGACGGTACATCTGTTCGATACATCCTTCGTGTATGCCTTTTTCTTTCATCACTTTGTAAAGCAGGGATATATAGAGCGGAACCACTGGTATGGCTGCGCTGGATTGGGTGACCATTGCTTTATTGGCGGAGATACACGCTCGACCACCGGTTCCGCTGAGCCGGTTGTTGAGGGTTCTGGCGGTGGCTTCGATATGGTCCTTTGCCCGGCCGATCGTGCCATCGCGGTACATGGGTCTGGTCAATTCGGGGCCGATGTAGGTATAGGCGATGGCCTGGGCACCATCAGCAAGGACACCTGCATGTTCCAGAGCAGAGATCCACATTTCCCAATCCTCTCCACCCATGACCGATATTGTTGAATCGATTTCTTCATCTGTGGCAGTTTCCATTGTGACTTCCGAAACTACTCCGGTCTGGACATTCACCGTCTTCCCGGTGTAAGGTTGGCCGATGGGTTTGAGAACTGCTGAGAAGTTCTCTCCGGTATCCGGATGAGTACGTCTGGGAGAGGCGAGACTGTAGACGACAAGGTCGACCTGGCCGAGATCTTTCTTAATGGTCTCGATGGTCATATCCTTTATCTGGTTGGAAAATGCGTCCCCATTGATGTTCTCTGCGTAGAACCCATCCTTCCGAGCGGCATTTCTGAACGCAACCGAGTTGTACCATCCGGCCGTGGCGGTTCGCTTTCCATCTGATGGCTTTTCGAAGAATACGCCAATGGTGGATGATCGGGACCCGTATGTGAGGGCGATGCGAGATGCCAGGCCGTACCCTGTAGAAGAACCGATGACGAGCGCATTTTTCGGTCCATCAAATCCCTGTTGTTCTTTCGTCCAATCTATTTGTTCCTGAACCGCATGTGCACACCCTGTCGGGTGTGATGTGGTACAGATAAATCCTCTAATTCTCGGTTTGATGATCATTGCGAGTTTACCCCTTCGTTCACAGGATTTACGTTTCGAGCGTGAGCTGTTCGAGCCGGTCAATCAGTCCGGAAAGCACATCGAATGTCCTCTCAATTGGCTCTGGAGAGGACATTCGACGCCTGCCAACTGAAACAGATCCATTGTATATTTTGAGCCTCCGGCACTCAAAAAGGAAATGTAATTCTCAGCGGCCGTTGCGTCTCCCGATAGAACACGTTCCGAGAGGTCGTGGGCAGCGCTGATGCCGATGGCGTACTGGAAAGTGTAGTAGGGAATATAAAGATGAAGAAACTGAGCCCAGGTTATGGCTGTGCGCCGGGTGTCATCCGACATTGTGCTGCCATATCCTTCCGCAAAGAGATCGGCCATGAGTCCGTTGAACAGATCTGCTGTAAGCGGCTTGCCGGCTTCGGCCCTGGTGTAGACTTCCAGCTCGAATCTGGCAAGTGTGGGCATGATAAAGAAGTATCGATGGAAGTTGAACAGGGCTTCATCGATCAGCGCTATCTGAAACTGTGGATCATCGGATCTGGCGTTCAACAGGAAAGCACGGGTAAGCGCCTGGTTGAAATTCGAGGCGGTTTCGGCCACCGACATGCCGTATGCGCCGCTATAGACATTCGGCTGGTGACGGTCTGCATAACAAGCGTGCATGGAGTGGCCCAACTCGTGCGCAAGGACACTCATACTCATCACCGTGTCATCGTAGGACATGTAGATGAACGGGTGGGTGTCGCTGCATCGGCTCGAGGCAGCACCCTGACGCTTGCCTGCATTCGGGGCATAGTCGACCCAGCGATCCTCCAAGCATCCCTTCCTGAGGACTTCCACATACTGGTCGCCCAGGGGTGCCATGCCCTCTGAGATCCATTCCACTGCTTTTTGGTAGGGGACGACCGGCTGTTCGGAAGTGATCGGCGCCCAGATGTCATAAGGGTGGATTTGATCCAAACCCAGTATACGTTTCTTGACGTCCCAGTATCGATGCCAGGTAGGGAGATTCTCCTTGAACGTCTGGATCAGGTTGTGGAAGACCTCGACCGGCATATTAGAGGGCGAAAGGACAGCCTGGAGAACAGAGTCATAGTCCCGGACACGAATGTTGAAAATTTTCTGTTTGACACTTGCTGCGTAATTCGCAGCGAGGGTGTTCTGCAGACTGAGATACCCATCGGAGAAATTCTCCCACGCCGTGCGTCTCCGGTCCCTGTCCTGATCCTGTATGCCAGTGGGCGGCACAGTAGTCTGTCCGACGTGGTGATTTTTGCCGGAACTGTCGATAGCTTCCTGAAATTTCAAATCGGTA
>CAVOEZ010000728.1:0-2864 GCA_963694355.1 Latescibacteria bacterium UBA2968
TAACTGGGCGGCGCGCTCATCGTCGATTCCCTCTTCAAACAGGAGGAGACCAGCGAACCAGGCCAGACTTGGGGCACCATAAAACCCACTTCGATAGTCCGAGCCATTTCTTCTATGGATGTCCGGTTTGTGCAGGGCCTGGTCGACATGTTCGAGCAGACTGAGGCAGACTTCCCGGCGCACCGGAGGGGATAGCTCGTCCCATATCCAGTCTATGGCACAAAGACACGCGGCACGACTGAACGCGTACCAGTTTACAGATTCGTTGGCGTCATAACACGCGTGATAGTATTGTGCGCTGGCGCGGAGTTTCGAAACGATGTCGGGCAGGAGTTCTCTTTCAGGTTCCAGGGTGTGAACAAGCGCCAACCCCATGATCTGATGCCCCCAGTCCCTGACTTCCGTGCCATTCTCCAGTGGCGGCGGACGATCGATTACGGCCCATTCGTGGTCAGCAGGAGGGCCCAATGCGTACGCTTTTACCTTCATGTAGTGATCGGAGCAGACCCCTGAGGTCCGGTCCTTCACCTGCGCAAGCATGTCGCGATTCAGAAAGATTCTGGGATGGTCACGACGAATCCCGGACTGCCAGTTCGTATCCGGCGCCATATCGTACCTTTCATTGGTCTGCTATCGAGTCCATCAAACGGGTAGGCTCCAGAGCTCATCTTCATGCGAAAAGAACAGCAATGACCCTCTGCACGCGAGAATTGGTGGGCTGGAAGCCGTATGGATGATCTCACAAACTTCGGTTTTTGGATCCAGTCTTACAATACGATTGCGGTGAACGAAATATAGCACACCCGTGTCATCCACCACCATCGGACGGTTATGGGTTCGCCCGTCTCCAAGGCCGTGGTCGAACTGCCTGATCGCGTTCACGCCGGCGTCGTAAATGAAGCAGCGAGTTCCGCCGTCGTGATCGTCACTCCAGAAGAAGACCTTTCCAGAGCGGTTACCCATTGTCGTGATGCTTCTGGCCCCGGCGACCGCGTAAGAATCAACGACTTCCTCCGGTTGGGGGTCAAATACAAGAAGGTGTGCATCACCAGAAGCAGGTTCAATATAGCCATCCGCGATTACACTGGTTCCAACGTATACCCGGGTCTCATCGACTGTTAGTCCCAGCACTGAATGGTCCTTCACCAAATGCCTGTGGGACCGTAGCGTGTTGTTTCCAGGATCGACGATCGTCAAAGCGCCACCCTTTGCGCCATAGCCGGGCAAGGTACCCACGTAAAGGCGATTGCCAGGACCGTTAACGATGCCGGTCACAGGACGGTACTGGTCTTCGCCGAGTGTACCCAAGCTTCGCGGATTGCTTCCGGCTGCGTCGCCGGGCAGCCAGGGGAGAGCCGGGTCGTAGACAGTGAGTATCGCGTGTGTGTAGGAGACGCTGTAGATGCGTCCACAGGCCTCTGCGCTTCCATATATTTCGCCCGACCCGCTATGGGCAAGACCGAGGACCTCCGAACTACCTCCGGAGGATATTCGAGTCAGCGTTAGCCCAAGTTCGGCAGAACAGTAGAGATCACCACTAGAAGTCGGCAGAATGGAAAAGATCCCAACAGGTGGGTTCTGGATCTCGGTTCTCCGCAAATCGAAATCGTCGGAAGGGATATGGTAAATGCCATAGTACTGGGAATGACCGGCAAACAGAATTCTTTCCGAATCGAGGAAGTAGCTGATCCCGCGACTGGGAACTCCGGGCAGCACATACGCGGGTTCGCAAGACCCCCTCTCGAGATCGAGGTGATAGATCCGTCCCTGATCCACCGTGAGGAAGGGCTCACCCTCGGGATCGGTCATGATGTTCGCTCCCGAAATGACCGGAGGGGTGATCACGAATGATCTCAAGAATTGGAGGTCATCCGCAGCAAAGCAGCAGATTTCGATGCCGCCTTCGGGATAGCCCACTCTCACCAGAAAATAGTCACCACATCGTGTGAATCTGCTGTAGGCGTTCGCGCGGCCCTGCAGATGCACAGGGGACTGAAGCGAGCTTGATTCTGTCTGTGGGTCAAATCGGTAGACGTTGTGCTGGAGTCCATTGAGGACTCCGATATGCCCATTGTCGGTGACGCAGGCAGCATAGAGTTGGTGGTTCGTGTCCACCAAGGGGTATTCTTGATAGACTCCTGAAGATCTGTCGAACGCCACCAGATCTCCTGATGGGTAACCAGGCATGTAGAGGCGATTATCTGGACCTTCCACGACATCGGTCAGATGCGAGACCGGTCTGGTCGGCTCGTAGGAGGGAAGATTTTCGAATTTCTCCGATACAGGATCGAAGCACGCCAGTTGGCCAGGACCATTCATTCCAAACCACAACTTTGTGTCGGAAAGCTGACGGATCTGCCAGGAGCCTCTCCCCATCGGCTGTGGGAATGATGCTTGGCTGTGCGTCTCGAAATCATTACGCACAAGTGCGGGTGGTTCATTCTTGTGAGCAGAAAACATGGACTGATAACAGACCATGCGATCCAGACGGGAATCGTGGACGAGTTCCGGAAGTGAATTCGAAGGCGCGAGGAAGGGGACAGAACCTATTTTTTGAGGGATCAAGGCTTTATTTCCCGGAAAACGAGTGGTCATTCACACGTATACCCGATTTTTCCTGGACCAGGGCTGGGGTTTCGTTGCCCAAGACAAATACCCACCAAACGACATCGTGTGTCCCCGAAATCTCAACCCCGAGTGTCTGATGCCCACGCGATCCCGGCAACCGGGATACCCTTTCCTCTTTGATATCTACCTGAGGAGAGGTGACCCAGAGTGTCGTCCCGTTGAGGTAGATTCTCGCCCAGTTCTCGTCTACCCACCAGGCCGCCCCGGTGTTGCCGTGCCAGTGGTACTTCAGGGAT
>CAVOEZ010000729.1:0-2861 GCA_963694355.1 Latescibacteria bacterium UBA2968
TGAGGGCGTGCGATTCCCAAGTCATCAATCCAGCAAACCGGACTCCCTCACAGGACGCGATCCTGTCCGCCAGATTGAGTGTTTCGTCACCCGGTTCCACGCCGGCTCTGTTCATGCCGACGTTGACTTCGATCAACACGCGAATGGTGACGCCTTTCCTCACAGCAGCCTGGCCTATCTCATCGACATTTCGAATGTCATCAACACAGACGGCCACATCTGCGTGGCTCTGGAGGTTGACCAATCGGGCGATCTTTCTTTGTCCGATGATTTGATTTGCCACCAGAATGTCCTTGATACCGGAGTAGGCCATTACTTCGGCTTCTCCCAACTTTGCGCAGGTAATCCCAATTGCCCCAGCATCGAGGAGCTTGTGGGCCAGTGCGGGGGTCTTCATCCCCTTTGTGTGCGGTCGCCAGTTTACGCCTGCCTCCTCGATGATGGTGGAAGTCATTTTTGCTATGTTCCGTTCCATGGTGGGCATATCCACCAGAAGAGACGGGGTATCCAGCTCGCTTTTAGGTGTTCCGACGAGACCAGTCTGTATGATCATTCGGTTATACTCCAGAGGCCAGGGGTGATCAGGTGGTTCCATTCTGGAAAAACTCGATGACTTCGCCGTCAGGACCCTTGCAAAAGGCGATTCTCACAGGGGTAATGGTTGGCAGACTCTGAATGTCAATGTCCTTGGGTTCCATGGTTACATCGGCACCTGCAGTTCTCGCCCGTTCAAGTGCTGCGTCGCAGTCATCTGTTCGCAATGCGAAGTGGAGAATGGATCCCTCAGGCTTTGGCTCGTTTGATCCGCCAGCGAAAACTTCAAGATAGTTTCCGTCTCCTCCGTCGAGCATGACAGCTCTGCCGTCCCCTTCACCCCAGGCGATTTTTTCTGTAAATCCCAGTGCGTTTTTGTAGAAATCGAGTGTGGCGTCGAAATCACTGGCACGAATCGCTACGTGATGGAATCCGCCACCTCCAATCACCTGGTTTCTGCCTGACATGTGTAGTTCCTTTCATTAATATGTGGGAGGGTGGTCACACCTTCAGTCCCGGTGGGTTCGATGTTACACCTGAACGATTCTATCTTCCTCCAGAATGTATGCGCTGAGCGCTTTGCCGTAGACGCATCCAGAGTCCAGCCCGATCAGCCAGGCACTTCCATCCTCTCTCCGTTTTTCGACCAGGCCGCCAGGGGCGTCATGACCGAACAAGAGGATACGATCCAAAGGTTTCAGGTGGTCGTGCCAACGGGGTCCTTCGATTCCTCCCAGCGGAGGCCAGGTCCTGATCGCCAGAAACTCGTTTCGCTTGGTGCCCGCCAGTCCCTTCTCCGGGTTTATTCCAGCGTGGACGAGTAGAAAACCGGAGTCGGCTATAAACAGAGGGAGGGATTCAAGCCATCCCAGTAAGGGCTTCGCTGACGGTAACAGAGTCTCGAGGATTCGCTGCTGGTCCCGGTTGTTGATTTTGGGGGACTTACCCTGGATCTGAGAACTGAGCTGTTCCATCAGTCTGGCATCGTGATTGCCCAACACCATTTCAGCCTTTGTGTCCTGGATTTGATTCCACACGCCAATTGGGTCCGGGCCCTTGGAGAAGGCATCACCTGTCAGCAGCAAGCGGTCTGCTTTAACGTCGAATTCGACCCTGGCCAGTACTGCAGAAAATTCCGTTGCACAACCGTGAATATCGCCGACAAAAATCGTGCGCATCGATTAAGACCTCCTGACTGATGGGTTTACACATACTCCAAGAAAGCGCACGTGTCAATAAAAATTGATCGAGCCAAACCCGCTTGACAAGTAACCTGGCGCAACCTAATTTCTTTCCGTGTGGTGGAATTTGCGGGACCGTTCGATGAACTCACCAGTCCGATTGAAGAGGAAGAGAATGGATCTGATTTACAGACCGAGGAGACTCAGACGGACCGAGCCGGTCCGGACGCTCGTACGTGAAACAACGCTGTCGGTTGGTGATTTCATTTACCCGATGTTTGTGACCGGTGGAGAAGGGGCGAAGGAGCCAATTGATTCGATGCCCGGGCAGTTCCGCTATTCTGTGGACGAACTCGTAAATGAGTGTCGGGAGATCTGGAATCTGGGCATAGGTGCAGTCAATCTGTTCGGGTTTTCAGCCGAAAAAGACGAGCAGGCCACGATGGCATATGCGGGGGATGGTCTCGTTCAGCACGCCATTCGGGCTCTGAAGGATGCGCTGCCGGATCTCTGTGTGCAAACCGATCTTGCACTGGATCCCTACACGACGCACGGGCACGATGGATTGGTGATTGACGGTGAGATCGCTAACGATGAGAGTGTGGCCGTCCTGTGCAAGATGGCGCTGTCTCACGCGGAAGCAGGTGTGGATTGGGTAACTCCATCGGATATGATGGATGGTCGTGTCGGTGCCATCCGCACCGCGCTTGACGATGATAGATTCGAACATGTCTCGATTATGGCTTATTCCGCGAAGTATGCGTCTTGTTTTTATGGACCGTTCCGAGGTGCGCTGAAATCCGCTCCGGTCAAGCAGTCGGGAATTCCAGAGGATAAGAAGACCTATCAGATGGATCCGGGCAACGCCAGAGAGGCACTGCGGGAGATGGCCCTGGATATCGAGGAGGGTGCCGATGTGGTGATGGTGAAGCCAGCGTTACCCTATCTCGACGTGATCGCCAGGGCTCGGGAAGCTTTCGATGTACCTATTGCCGCATACAATGTCTCTGGTGAATACGGCATGGTGCTGGCTGCTGCAGAAAAGGGGTGGGCCGATCGGGATCGTGCAATGGTAGAAACACTGACCGGCATCAAACGTGCAGGCGCAGACATGATACTGACGTATTTCGCCAAAGACATGGCGAA
>CAVOEZ010000730.1:0-2852 GCA_963694355.1 Latescibacteria bacterium UBA2968
AAGAATGGCCGCTATATCATTGATATTCTGTTTAACCAAGACTATATGGCCTGGGTAACACAAGGTTCGATGGCCAGGAGAGATTTAGAGAAACTAGGTGAATCCGACAAAGGCATCATCATGTACCGCAAGCTCCTCGCGCAGCAGGCAGGCGTGGTTTCAGATGGGGGAGACCCGATGAACACTTTCCGTGATCCAGCACAAAATAGAAACATCCACCTGCCTTTGGAGCACGTAAAGTTTCTGAACCGGTCGCGATCGGGGTACAACCTGGTTGAGGCCGGTGACCCATTAGACGTCGAGTTAATCGAGACGACGATGGCGACATGGGAAGGGCAGCGGAGTCTTCGAGCGAAAGCCGGCATGGTGGAGGGGGCGTAAAGCGAGTACAAATGGTTCCGGCAACGGCAAAGTGGCGCAGGAACCATTTTTGGTCATATCATGACCAAAAGTACAAACTCGGTAATGTTCAAAGTGCAGCCGCCGAGGGATTTGATCTGTCGAATGGGAAGATATAGGAGGACCGATGCTTACTGAAGAAACCAACGATCGTTATAGTCGGGTCGGACCGGGAACGCCGACAGGGGAGTTGATGCGCCGCTACTGGCACCCTGTCGCGGCAGTCTCGCAGATGAACGACAAATGGACAAAGAAGGTTCGTCTTCTTGGCGAGGATCTGATCCTATACAAGGATCGGTCTGGGACGTTCGGTCTCATGGAACCGCACTGCGCCCATCGCCGCATGAACATGATCTACGGCATCCCCGAGGAGAATGGTCTCCGCTGCCCATACCACGGCTGGCTATACGATGAGACCGGCCAGTGTATTGAGCAACCCTACGAGGAAACAGAGGATCCTGACGCCCGATTCAAAGACAAGATCAAGATGAAGGCGTACCCCGTAGAGCAGAAAGCAGGCTTACTTTTCGCCTACATGGGACCACAGCCTGCGCCTCTTGTACCGAACTACGACGTTTTCGCCGCGACCGACGTCCTTCGCGATATCGGTTTCGCAACGCTTCCATGCAACTGGCTCCAGTGCCAAGAGAATTCACTCGACCCAGTCCACCTTGAGTGGCTACACGTCGAATGGGCCAATTTCATCCGCGAACAAAATGGTGAGTTGGACGAGAAGAAGCCCGTCCGTGCCCACAAGACCATCCACTTCGACAACTTCGAGTACGGGATTATTAAACGCCGTATCTGGGAGGGAGGATCGGAAGATGACACCGAGTGGAAGGATGGCCACCCAATCATTTTCCCCAACATGCTTCGCCAAGGAGGAGATGGGTTCACGATAGGTCGTGATTCCAAGAGGCCCTTCTTGATGGGGCCAGCATTCCAGATCAGGGTACCGATCGACGATTACACAACAGGACATTGGTGGGTCGTCTGCTACCCCATGATTGATGGGGATAAGCAGCAAGCTCCCGAAGACATCCCCTTCTACAACCCCCCTGTGCCAATGCTGGACGAGGATGAGCAACCTGTGTTCCCTATCCTCAAAAGCAACTCCGGACAGGACGTTGCAGCATGGATTACTCAAGGCGGCATAGCTGACCGCACTGGTGAGCACCTAGGGCGCTCCGATAAAGGCATCATCCAATTCCGCCAGATGCTAGAAGACAACATCCGAGCGGTGGAACAGGGTAAGGACCCGATTTGCACCTTCCGTGACCCTGCTACCAACGAGTACATTCCGTTCATGACGGAGCAGGCGCAGTATGCCGCAACAAGCCTCCGCCAAGGCGCAGCGACAATGTACAGCCCGATACTTAATGCGAGGCAGGAAGCGGGCACGCTACTTAGGTAGCGCAGCATAAATTGAACGGAAGAGGCCCCACTCCGACCGGGGCCTCTTCCTATTCCGACATTCGTGTATCATCGGCCACATCCGGTGACCGCTGCGAGCGAAAACACGAGCCCGGTTTTTTTCGCATGAGCACCTAACGAGAATCAAGTAAAATCGGAGACAGACATGGCGTTTACTTATGATGATTGGATGGAAAATCAGGGGATTCCTATCCATCGAGGCTATTACATCGAGGATCTTCGGACAGTCGAATTGGCCCCATGGAGCTCCCGCGGGATCAATGCTGCATTCATGCAGCTCCATGGTATGCAAGGTGTCGTGGAAGCACGGATCGAGGAGATACCTGCGGGCGCGACGCTAGAGCCGCTGAAGCTAGCAGTAGATGAACTCGTCTATGTCCTAAACGGACGCGGCATCGCGAGCGTTTGGGGTGACGACTCAACGCCAAAGAAGACGTTCGAGTGGTCAACGAGGAGCTTGTTCCTTGTCCCGCGCAACAGTTACTGCCAACTTGGCAATATGGATGGCTCCAACCCCGTCCGGCTCCTTCACTACAATTATCTGCCGATCGCGATGTCCGCAATCCCCGAACCCGAATTCTTCTTCAACAATCCCTACTCGAGCTCGTCCGTGCTGAATGCAAACGGTGGAGAGTTCTATTCTGAGGCGGCAAGTGAAATCATCAAGGGAGAGGGACGATTCGCTGAGACAGGGCGACAGGTCTGGAAGGGGAATTTTTTCCCTGACATGCAGGCATGGGACAAGCTCGTGCCTTTCCGTGGCCGGGGAGCCGGGGGCCACGTTGTCTTTATCAGGACACCGGGATCCGAGCTTACCGCGCACATGTCAGTCTTCCCTGCGCGTTCATACAAGAAGGGGCACCGTCACGGCCCAGGACGGGTGATTGTAATTCCAGGTGGAGAGGGATATTCGATCCTGTGGCCCGACGAAAATTCAGAAAAGGTAGTGGTTCCATGGCACGAGGCGAGTTGCTTCGTGCCCCCCAACCGGTGGTTCCACCAGCACTTCAATCTCGGAG
>CAVOEZ010000731.1:0-2847 GCA_963694355.1 Latescibacteria bacterium UBA2968
CTCGATGTCCGTCATCGTCTGGGGTGTGAGAATCACCACCACACCGCCCGTGTTCTCGTCTTCGAGAACCGCCTTCAAGGCCGACTCATAGCGGTCGTGTCTTGCATCTCCGATCACATCCACCGGTTGTTCAAACTTGCCGCTTCAGGAAGGCTCTTCCGAAGCCTGGATATGGTCTCCTCGCTGAACCTGGCCAGGTCCATGCCGAACCGGATACTGGCATCCGTGGTCAAGATTCCGGGACCGCCGGCATTGGTCACAATGGCAACCCCGCTCGAAGCCGGCATCGGTTGCGTTCCGAAGGCCATCGCGTAATCGAAAAGCTGCTGTACAGTATCCACACGCAGAACTCCGGACTGGGCCAAAATGGCGTCGTAGACCTCATCCGTACCTGCCAGCGAACCTGTATGTGATGCCGCGGCAGTTGCCCCCTCGGCTGTGCGTCCGGTTTTTATGGCCAGAATCGGTTTTCCGGATGTGTCGGATACCTCACGAGCGACATGCATAAACGTCTGCCCGTCACTGAGATCCTCGATATACATGAGAATCACCTGGGTCTGGTCGTCTTCTCCCAGGTATCTCAGCAGATCCGTTTCATTGATATCCGCCTTGTTGCCGAAACTGATGAACTTGGAGAAACCAATGTTATTCCCAAGGGCATAGTCCAGAATTGATGTACACAGCGCCCCGGACTGCGACATGAACGCGATGTTGCCGGGCAAGGCCATACGACGGGCGAAACTGGCGTTCATTGAAATGTGCGAAGCCGTATTGATGATGCCCAGGCAATTGGGTCCCAGCAGCGCCAGGCCAGATGCCCTTGCAATGGCCCCGATTTCCGCTTCCAGATTCACACCTGCAGAACCGGATTCCTTGAATCCAGCCGAAATCACGATGGCGCCGGAAACACCTTTCTCTGCGCACTGATCGAGCACCTCCGGGACCCCGGGTGCGGGTACAACGACAACCGCCAGGTCGACATCATCCTCCAGATCCAGAATTCCCGGATGGCACTTCACGCCCATCACGCTTTTTCTGGAGGGATTGATCGGAAAGAGGGTTCCTGTGTACCCATTCATCAAGAGATTCCTGAACACTGCCTGGCCAACGCTTCCTTCCCTGGCGCTTGCGCCGATCACCGCAATAGCGGATGGTTCGAAAAGCGCCTCTAACGATCGTGCGGACCGGGCCTTGAACCGTGCATCATCAAGTGCTTTGGACTTGAAGACCGGACTGACCTGAGCAGCATCCTTATTCCACTTCTCCATCCTGTCACCTCATCTTATTTTTAGTCTCATCAAGGGCAAGACTGCCTGTGCTTTGCACACAACAGCATAAACAAGCAATTCCAATACCACTGCCAGGAGCATAGTCCATGACACGTAACCATTTGTTTTATTATATCCTATGGTTCTGACAGGTGTCCGCGGCCCCCGTCAAGCGGGGTTTCCGGGTCTCAGTGAGAACGTATAAATGTCCCAAAAAAAATCCCCTCCATCCTGAAGTGGAGGGGATTCCTTACCGAAATGATCCTGCAGAGTTCCTCAGGTTTGCTCCTGAGCCGCCCCCTTTTCGCCCCGGGAAACGCAGTGGGCGGTGTGCGTGGGTTTGCGCCCTTGAATGATTTCGACGTAAATGCGGAGCACCTCAGCCACGCTCCAGGCCTGGGCGAAGCACCCCCTTGCCGTATGAGGTGAATCGCCTTCGAAGATTTCGGAAATCTGACCGATGCAAGATTCCGAAAGATGTTCCCGGAATGGTTCTACAAATTTGCGCGCTTCTTGACGGATCTCGTCGGAGTCACCCCCTAGCCTCACCCAGGCATCCACAAAAGCGCCTATGGGCCAGGTCCAAACAGTTCCTTGATGATAGGCGCCATCTCGAGCCCTCTGGTCACCTCCATATCTGCCCTGGTAGGAAGGACTGCTTCTCGAGAGGGATCGCAGTCCCACGGGTGTAATAAGATCTCTTTCCACAACCTCAAGAATCGCTCTCTCCTGTTCCTCCCGCAGCATTCGGTAGGGCAGGCTCAGTGCAAAGATCTGGTTTGGGCGTATAGAATCGTCCCGGACGTCATCATCGATACAATCGTAGAGACATCGGGCATCCTCATTCCAGAAAGAAGTCAGGAAACTGGCCCTGCACGCATTTGCCGCGGTCAGGCAGGTATGGGCAAACACAGGGTCACCAAAACAGTCTCCCAGTCCACTGCCCACCATCAGGGCGTTATACCACAGCGCATTGATCTCCACGGGTTTTCCCTGCCGAGGGGTAACCACCCAATCCCCCACCTTCGCATCCATCCAGGTCAGCTGGGTCCCGGGTTCACCGGCGCGTAAAAGCCCGTCCGCTGCAACCCCGATTCCATACCGGGTGCCCTTCACGTGCCAATTGATGATGTCCACCAGGACAGGCCAGAGCACCTCGCGCACGAAATCCAGATCTCCGGTATACCTCGAGTATGCATCAACGGCGTAAAAAAACCACAGGGACGCGTCAACGGTATTATAGTCCGGTTCTTCACCGAAATCCGGGAATCTGTTGGGAATCATCCCCTGCCTGCACGCAGCCGCATAGGCCTCTAGAATCGAACGGGCTTCTGCAAACCTTCCGGTGACCAGGGTGAGCCCCGGCAGCGAGATCATGGTATCCCGTCCCCAATCTGTGAACCAGGGGTAGCCGGCGAGCAGCGTAGAAAGCCCATCCTTGCGTTTCACCACGAACGCATCCGCTGCTTTTCTCAGCGCACGCTCGAGACTGTCACCGGCCCCCATCACAACATCCAGTCGATGGCTCTCCGATAAGCGTATCTCTTCGACCAAACCCACATCTTCCGGGGAAACACCA
>CAVOEZ010000732.1:0-2835 GCA_963694355.1 Latescibacteria bacterium UBA2968
GTTTCTCAATCCGGGCACACCACTTGCCAGAATCTACTCGGTAGATTACGCCGAAGTGCGATTGCCCATCTCACACCATCAGCTGGCTTATCTTGACATGGAATTCAACTTCCGCAATGAAATTGGCAATGCGAGCAGACCCGAGGTCGAGCTAGAGGCCTCCTTTGCCGGAGAAACCCACACGTGGACGGGTGCGATCGTAAGAATGGAAGGAGAAATCGACTCCCGGTCCAGAATGGTTACGCTTGTTGCACGAGTGGAGGCGCCATATGACCAGAGAGAAGGATCGGATACCCCACCTCTCATGGTGGGTCTGTTCGTGGAAGCCACAATTAAAGGGATAATCGCTCAAGATGTTGTCGTTTTGCCCCGGTCAGCCCTCAGGGGGGATGATCAGGTGCTGATCATAGACAACGAAACGCGTCTCCGGTTCCGAACGGTCGACCGGCTGCGTGCGCAAGACGACAGTGTGGTTATCAATTCGGGGTTGTCGGACGGCGATAGGGTCTGCATCTCGCCGCTCGACGCAGTTGTCGAAGGGATGAAAATTCGAATCGTAGATGAATCGGTCGCTCACTCCGAGGACGGGAGCACGGGATGAATCGCGCAATCACCTGGTTCGCCAATAACAGCGTTGCGGCCAATTTGCTGATGGCAATCATCCTCGGCGGTGGGCTGATGACCATTTCGAAACTGAAAATGGAAGTCTTCCCGGAATTCTCATCGGACACGATTTCAGTTTCAATGGTCTATCGTGGAGCAGCGCCCGAGGAGGTTGAAGAAGCAGTTTGTGTCAGAATCGAGGAAGCGATTCAGGGTTTGGAAGGGATCAAGAGAATCCGTTCTACAGCATCCGAAAATTCGGGTTCCGTAACCATCGAACTGCTTCCCGGTACCGATGCGAGGAAACTCCTGGACGATGTAAAGAGCAGCATAGATGCAATCGACACCTTTCCCGATGAAACAGAGGAGCCGCGGGTTAAAGAGATCGTTTTGCGTCGTCAGGTAATCAACGTGGCTGTTTCTGGAGACACAGATGAAGCCAGCTTGAAGTTTCTTGGCGAACAGGTACGAGACGAAATCGCAGCCATACCCGGGATCACCCAGGCAGAACTCTCTGGTACCCGACCGTACGAGATTTCCATCGAAGTATCCGAAGAAACGCTTCGGCGCTACAACCTCACATTTGGCGAAATCGCCGCGGCCATTCGAAAATTTTCTCTGGACTTGCCCGGTGGGTCCATCAAGACAGAGGGTGGTGAAATATTACTTAGAACAAAAGGGCAGGCGTATCGAGCTCCCGCCTTCCGCGATATCGTGCTCAGAACCCTGCCCGATGGCACCCTCCTGAGGATTGGCGATGTGGCCAACGTGGTGGATGCCTTCGCAGAGACCGACCAGGTCAGCAGCTTCGACGGCCAACCAGCAGTGGTTGTTCAGGTCTTCAGGGTGGGCGAACAAAATGCGCTAGATATCACAGAGAAGGTCAAGGAATACATAAATGAGGCCCAGCACCGGATGCCCGGAGGAATTTCACTCACCGTGTGGACGGATTTTTCCAGAATATTGCAGGGAAGACTCGATTTAATGCTGCGCAACGGCAGGGTCGGATTCTTCCTTGTGTTCATGATCCTTGCAATTTTTTTGAAACTTCGTCTGGCCTTCTGGGTCGCCCTTGGAATTCCCATCTCGTTCCTGGGCGCAATATGGATGATGCCGAGCCTGGGTGCATCTCTCAACTTGATCTCGCTATTTGCTTTCATCGTAGTACTTGGCATCGTTGTAGACGATGCGATCGTGGTAGGCGAAAACATATATCGCAAATTCCAGGAGGGTAAGCGAGGCCTGGAGGCAGCCATTGAGGGTGCAAAGGAGGTCGCGGTTCCTGTCACCTTTGCCGTCCTGACCTCGATCGCCGCATTCGCGCCATTGTTGATGGTCCCGGGGAACACTGGAAAGATCATGAGACTGATCCCCGAGATTGTGATCCTCACACTCATATTCTCACTGGTAGAGTCTTTGCTGATCTTGCCTGCGCACCTGGCGCATTCCAAAATGAACGAAGAGAAGAGCGAACCTTCCTCGTTGGGTGCCTGGTGGCTGAAATTCCAGAGTTTTTTTACAACACGGCTGGATTGGTTTATCTCCACGGTCTACAAGCCGTCCCTGGAGTTTGGCCTTCGCTGGCGTTATCTCACGATCTCTGTTGGGCTCTCCAGTTTGATACTTACAATTGGGCTCATCGGTGGTGGATGGATCAAGTTTGTGTTCTTTCCACAGGTTCCTGCCGACAATGTTGCCGCAATGTTGACCATGCCGCTGGGCACGCCTGTTGAAGCCACAGAAAGAGCCATCAAGCGATTGGAGCGAACCGCCCTGGAACTGAAGGCAGAACTTCATGAAAGAACGGATGAGCAGATCTTCCAGCACGTACTGGCCAGCGTAGGTGAACAGCCCATGCGAGCTGCCCAGAGACAGAATGCGGGACAGGTCAGCTCATTCTCCGCACCCCACCTGGGAGAGGTAAACATCGAACTCACGCCTGCAGAGACCCGGAGTATTGGCAGTACCGAGATCGCCAAACTCTGGCGCGAGAAAACCGGTCCAATACCCGATGCCAGCGAGTTGACCTTCACCTCCTCGCTTTTCTCAGCAGGGGAAGCCATCAACATACAGCTGACCGGACTGGACTATACAGAACTTCGAGAGGCAGCAGACCGCTTGAAATCTAGACTGGGAGATTACCCCGGAGTTGTGGATATCGCCGACTCCTTTCGCCCGGGCAAGCAGGAGGTCAAGCTGTCTCTGACAGAGGAGGCGAAATCACTGGGTCTT
>CAVOEZ010000733.1:0-2834 GCA_963694355.1 Latescibacteria bacterium UBA2968
CCTTACCATTGAGCACCGGCCTCATTTCACATACACAAACTATTGATGTGGTCTGGAAAAAGTGGACACCCAACTAAGCTACTTTTCGGTTTGTCGTCATAGCCTCGAAATCTGCAGGAGCCAAATAGTCCAGGGACGCGTGCAGCCGCTGGTTGTTGTAGAATAGCTCGATATATTCAAAGAGTTCTCGTTCAGCGTGATCGAGGTCCTTCAGATCAACGTGGTAGAGCCATTCGGTTTTCAAGGACCGGAAGAGGGTTTCCGTCACGGCGTTGTCCCAGCAATTTCCCTTTCCGCTCATGCTTTGGACAAACTGATGTTCGTCAATTGCCTCTCGGAAGCCCTCGCAACAATACTGGATGCCCCGATCGGAGTGAATCATCAACCCGGGTTCGGGTCTGCGTTGCCATACTGCGCGCGCGAGTGCCTTGAGCACAGTTTCGTGTCCCAAGGAGGTGCTGACACACCAGCCGACTATGCGACGGGAAAACAGGTCGAGGAAAACGACCAGATACAACCATCCCGCACGAGAGCGCAGATAAGTAATGTCGCTGGTCCATACCTGGTTGGGGCGATCCACATCGAACTCCCGGTTCAGCAGGTTCGGGGACGCCTTCAGGTTGTGCTTCGAGTCGGTGGTCACCACAAATTTTTTGCATACTATCGACCGCAGGCCCTGGCGCCGCATCGAATCGGCTACACGGCTCCGGCTGTAGGGATGACCCTGGTTCACCAGCTAGCGCTTGATTTTCCGGCTGCCATACCGGCTCTTGCTGGCCTCAAAGGCCGCTTTTACCAGGACATCCAGATAACGCCGTTCCTTCTTTTGTCTGCTTTCCGGCCGGCCATACCAGACATAATAACCACTTGTGGACACTTCGAGAACCTTCGCCATCCGCTCCACCGAAAACACCTTGCGATGGGCCTTCATAAATCTGAACCTGCTTTCGGTCCCTCCGAGAAGATGGCAACGGCTTTTTTTAAGATATCTCGTTCTTCACGCGCAATCTCCAGCTCTCTGCGCAACCGGCGATTTTCCTCTTCCAAAGGCTTCTGGTGTCCCGTGCCCGGAAATGCATCGATCGGATCTCCCTCCAGTTCCTTACGCCACCGTCCGATCGCACCGGGATACAATCCCAGGTCACGCTCAAGCTGTTTGGCAGATTTACCACTCGTGTCCGCCAGACGCACTGATTCTCTCTTGAATTCAGCGTCATACCGTCTCTTATGATGTGAACCTCGATTCTTCATAGACACACCTCCTTTTAGGATATTATACACTACTTCTTGGTGTGTCCACAATTTCAAAACACGTCAAGCCGAAAGTGCAGGCAGGAGGTTGGGATCGGGAAGCTTACCGCGGGCCCTGCCACTCCTTCGCACTGCGTGCTACGGGTGCAAGCAGGCGAGAGAGGCGGTCCACGCCTGGGCAAAAGAGGTCGACGCGCTAAGCGCGATCAGCGACAGCAGGAGAGAGCCGCGGCGGATGTGCGAGAAAACACGAGCTTTCATAGTGCTTCCTTCAAAGGGTTTTTGCCCCAGAATCTTTCAGTTCTGGAGAGTCTATCATATGGAGTAAATTCGGCATTCACTGAACTCGTTGAGATGATGTCAAAAATCAGCCTGGTTTCTGAAACAAGACGCCGGTCGCTATGAATGGCCGGTTCATCAGTGGCCCCTTCCCAAGAGAGATTCCTGACACGATTCTATATGGACAGTTACAACAACCTCGCCTTTCCGTATATGTTGATTTGGATAATTGGCTCGCGGCAGTGGCAAAGGGTGCTGCGTCTTCAATCGACACGGCGGCTCCTCGCGGTGCCGTCGTCTCCTGCTGATACGCGTCTTGCAGCACTCCGGCCACACACCGAAACCATAGAACTCCGTTTCACTGTGCCCGTGGTCGACGCGATCCGTGGCGAGGTAGCAGCAAATCCAGCTGGGCCAATCGAAGAGCCAAACTATCCTCCGCACTTTGTGCTTCCAGCTTCGCTGCCACCTACACAAACCCACAAGCGAAGGAGGATCGATTCTCAAACAACCTACGGACTCGCGTCACGTCCTTCCGCCTGACCGTTCTGAAACCAGTGGTTGTATGCATCCGAGTAGTTGGTCGCTCCGAATGCCTGTACAAGATCAGGGTATCGGCTGAGATAGCTCTTGATGCTGAAGTTCGCGTTCGATTGGCGCCCTTCGCTGATGCCCGATTCAATCCAATGCCTGTAGACTGCCTCCATGTTGTCGCTGCTGAAGGCGGTTTTCAGATCCGCATGATGGTTCAGATACCAGCACGGATCGAACGGGTTGCTAGCGAGGTCGGCCAATCCACCCGTGTCACCGCAAGTGCCAAACGGTCCGGCGCTGCGTCCTTCCGCCCGACCGAGGTCCTCATAGTGTTTCAGGGCATCGGCGAAGTTTGTTCCGAATGTATGCTGCAAGTCCGGGTATCGCATCAGATAACCGAAGGCAGATGGTGGAGGAACTTCGATCGTGAACTTCCACCAGTCGTGGATCAGGTTGGGGTTCACATTGAACACACCACCCGCGTTGTAGTCGGCGAAGACAAAGGGACCGTTGGGGGCTGACTCGTCGAAGAGCGAGTACTGCCCCCCACCCAGGTCGGTGATCATAATATTCTTCTCTTGCCCCTGGCCTCGGAGCACGTATTGAGAGTAGCCAAAGCTTTCGAGCCAGAGAATCTGCGGGTTGGCGTGGGCGGAGTGGAACGATCCTGTGTTGCTGTCACCCCCTACGTAGCCGTTCTGGCCCTGCATCGTGTAGTAGCCGCTGGGTAGCGTCGCGGGTTCAGAGATCTGGTAGGTCACTTGCAAATT
>CAVOEZ010000734.1:0-2833 GCA_963694355.1 Latescibacteria bacterium UBA2968
TAGGCAATCTTGTGGGGTCAGTTCGTTTCGATCCTGAAGTGGTGTGCCTTCAATGGGGTGCAGAAAGTTCACCGGAATGGAGTCTATATCCAGCTCCCGAACGGATAACGCCAGGTCAATTATGTCTTCCCTTCGTTCGCCCATTCCCAGGATTCCGCCGCAACAGGTAGACAACCCGGCGGCTTGCACCGCCTTTATTGTGTTCACCCTGTCCTGATAAGTGTGGGTTGAAACGATTTCCTGGTGATGCGCGCTGCTGGTGTTCAGGTTGTGATTTACCCGATCCACGCCCGCATGCTTCAGGAGAATGGCCTGTTCAGGCGTGAGCAGACCCACACAACAGCAGATCTCGATATCGATTTCCTTCTTGATTTCCTTGACCGTATCTGTCAGAGATTCCAACTCCCCGGTAGTTGGGCCCCTCCCGCTGGTCACGATGCAATAACGCAGGGCATCCGCCTGTTGGGCTTCGCGTGCGCCCTGAACGATTCTTTCACGAGGAAGCATGGCATATTTCTCAATTTTAGCTTCCGAGACCGAGGATTGGGAACAGTATCCGCAGTCCTCAGGGCAAAGCCCGCTTTTGGCATTTTGCAGTACGTGCAGGTGCACTTTTCTACCAAAATACCTTTTTCGAACCTGAAATGCACACTGGACAAGTTCCAGAAGGTCTTCGGCAGGAGTGTCCAGGACAGCTTCCATCTCATCGGAGGAGAGCAGGAGGTCCTGTAGAGATTTGTCTGCAAGTGATTGGTAATTCAAAGATTTAGACCTTTTCGATTCGTGTTACCAGATTCATCAAGATATGTAGCATAACCTGATCGCCTGCAGCTATGCCCTCATATACGGATTCATTACCCAGCCTTGCAGCGAATGTCCTGTCTTCATCGCCGACAGGAGCATAAAGTATCTGATAGTGCGGCTGGCCGTGGACCGAATACAGAACGACTTGTTTGACCGTGGCGCTTCGGGTTGCCGGAAGGAGGGATGTCATGCTATCGGTAAACCGCGAGGCCTGTTGCAGCCGCCGCCACAATGGCGACCGCCGGGTGAATGTTTAGCCAGTTGATCGCCCCGAAGGCGACCAGGGCGATTGCCGCGGTATGCCAGGAAGTGACGGATTTCGGAGTCATCTGCCAGACCACCACAATGAGGAGTCCGACTACGGCTGGCCTCACCGCTTGCAGCATGGCCTGGACGAAGGGTCTGTCCTTGTATGCCATGAACGAGATGCCGAGTATCATCATCATTATCAAGGAAGGCAATACGGTCCCGAGAAGTGCAACCACGAGTCCCGGTAAATGCGCTACGCGGTAGCCAATATAGGCCGCCATTTTGGTGGCGATCGGTCCCGGCAGGGCGTAGCCCATGGCCAGGGCGTCGGTGAATTCCTCGATCGTCATCCACCCGTGCACATCCACGACTTCTTCCTGAACAAGCGGGATCATGGAAGGGCCGCCGCCGTAGGCAAAAACACCGACTTTCGTGAAGGAAAAAAACAGCTGAAACAGTTCCATATCCCTGCTCCGAAATGAGAATTGTGTTGGGAGAACCAATCTGTACGACGGTGGCGGGCGAAATGTCATGCACCGCTTCCTGAAGCCCTATTATGGTCTCACCTTAAAAAAGGAAATATAGCAAGGCAGTAAAAATGACACAAGGCAATTCAAGTTGATTGGCTGCCTGTTCGCCAACCCCCGGCTGATGACACCACCCCAATTAAATGTAGATTTTTCCCGTGGATTGGTTACATTATGCTCATCCTTTTGAACATATTAAACCCGGTGCGGTATATCAGTTGTGTAGAGCAAGAAAAGGAGACGAGATCTTATGGATGACGATGCCCTTTCTGTAGACAATAAACGGCAGAATGAACGGGTACGCCTCGATTTACCTATAGAGGCAAAAGTGGGTGCAGGAGACCACATGGAGCTGGAGATCGTGGATATTAGCGCCACGGGAATGCAGGTGAGGACGGACAATTTTGACGTGCTGAAAGATGGGTTCGATTCCCAGCACAATCTGGCCACCTTCGAGATCAAGATCGAGGCGCGCCTTGCCTGGGCTCGTCCCGATCAGGATGGCACATTTGTAACCGGTTGGGAATTCGACCGGGTTTCGGGTGAAGAGCTTATCGGTTGACACGATTGTGCGTTGTTCGGATCCATTTTAACCGACCCAACTTAGCCCTAAATCAGGCTTTACATCATCTTTATACGCCCTCCTGTAGGCCGGGATTTCTCCTCGATATTCGTTGACAAGCATCAGCCTTTTCCCTATACTTCCGTCCGGCTTGGGCGCTTAGTCCGGCCTGCGGCTACCCCTATGGCGGCGTCTTTGGCGAATCTGGAACGGATCTTTAAAAAGAACCCCACGTCTATTGTTTTCGCCCGTCTTGCAGACGAACTCTTCGGGCAGGGCGATCTGAGGAACGCGATTGAGGTCTGCCGAAAGGGTTTGAAATACAGACCGTCTTACACCACCGGCCATGTGGTTCTGGGCAAGTGTTATCTGGCGTTGGATCGGCTGGAAGAGGCACGGCAGGAGTTTCACAAGGTTCTCCATCTCGATTCGAATCATCCTGCTGCAATCTGGCACCTGGCCTGCATCGAGCGGGATCTGGGTTGGACCGAAGCATCGCAGGGGCACTTCAAGCAGGCCCTTGCCCTGGATCCTTTTAATGAGGCAGTCGCAAATGAAGTAAATCGGCAATCTGCAGAGGAAATACCAGATTCTGCTGAAGCAGATTTGCCCGCGATCGATCAACCGGATGCGTCCTCGCCCTTTGACTCGGAGCCAGAACCCGAAACTCGACTTGACAGTCTTGTTCTGG
>CAVOEZ010000735.1:0-2831 GCA_963694355.1 Latescibacteria bacterium UBA2968
CCTCCAGAGGTGGGACAGCGATGGACACTGATGAGACAGTGCGGTGTGGAATGCGCCGTGGGCGGGATCAGCCTGAGGCCGATCGCGAGCGCCGAGCCTGAAGAGCAACCGTGGAGTTATACATCGCTTTCGAAAGCGAAGGCGGCTGTGGCAGAGGAGATCAAGGCAAAGTCGAATGATTCGGTTGAACTCCTTTCATTTTGCGAACCAGATTTGTACGGGTGCTCCGGTGTCTAAACTCATCTGGTTTCTTGCAGTGGTCTGCACAACAGGACTTGCCCATCCACGCCATGTTGATGGACGGGAATTCGACTGGTCAGGAAATATCTCCTTCCAAACCAGGGTCTTCGGGCAGGCGCCGGCATACGCGGGACAGCGTCGATCTGACGGATCAATCGTCCTGGCACCTGAGTTCTCCACGACCTGGAGCCGCGGTACGCGCGCGTTGGTCTTCGAAGGATTTATGAGATGGGACGCCGTGAACTCGCGACGCACCCACGTAGATATCCGGGAGCTCTACTGGGAAGCTGTTTGGGATGTGATCGAGCTGCGTGTGGGGATGGCTCACGTGTTCTGGGGTGTGACCGAATCGCAGCACCTGGTGGATGTGGTGAATCAAACAGACCTGGTGGAGCGAGCCGACGGTGAATCCAAGCTTGGACAGGCGATGGCTCGGCTGACCCTAGTTCAGTCCTGGGGAACGCTGGATCTATATGCTCTTCCCTGGTTCCGAAAGCGAACCTTCCCCGGCAAAAAGGGACGGTTGAGATCGCCTGTTCCTGTCAGTGATGATGTGCTTTTCGACAGCGGCCGTATGAAGCGACACGTGAGTCTTGCGGGTCGCTGGTCACGGTCGATCGATGCATTCGATGTTGGCCTTTCGCACTTCTGGGGGACCTCCAGAGATCCGGACCTTTTGTTCTCGCCTCAGGGAGAGTTGATCGCCATATACGACCAGATTCATCAGTCCGGTCTGGAGCTCCAGGCCATTGCCGGAGGATGGCTCCTGAAGCTGGAGGCGATCAATCGAAGAGGACAGGGGAAACGGTTTTTGGCTTCAACGGCAGGTTTTGAATACACGTTTTCGAATGTGAAGCGCTCTGGCCTGGACATCGGCGTTTTGCTCGAATACTTGTGGGATGAACGAGAAGAGGCGTCCAGTCCGTTTACAGAGGATTTGTTTTTCGGCACCCGGGTAGCCCTGAATGATGTTCAGAGTTCCGTACTCCTTGCCGGTGTGGTGGTCGATCGGACATCCAGTACGACTCTGTTTCTCATGGAAGCCAGCAGACGAGTTGGAGAGAAGTGGAAGATTGAAATCGAGGCCAGGGGATTTGTGGGAGCAAACAGTAAGGACGATCCCTTCTATTCCTTCCGAAGGGACGGTCACCTGGAGATGAAGCTGGCACGATGGTTCTGAACGTTTGATCTGAAGACGGCGAGTTCAGTCGACAGAGGGAAAATGTAACGGGTCCGTGAATACCTCACGCGACCCCTTTTCTATGTGGAAGAGCGTTTGATCAGCCTGTTTGCTTTGGCTGGTGGGGTTTGCTATCTTGCGGATGCGCGAGTGGCTTCGCCCAGCCGCAGGAAACGCATCTGACGAAGGACATATGTTACTGTGGAGAAGGATGAAATGAGTATCGATACTCGATTCAACGTCGCCCTGACGGCCGATTTTTTCGAAGCAAATGGATCCGGGAAGTTCAAGGATATGGGGCTGTCGGTTCTGGACGATCATCCGCACTTGGGACACTTCGCCCTGGGCGAGTTCAACAATCCCATTCTGTCCGGTCAACTGACCGATGCCAACGGCGTTATCGTGCTGACACCCGCGGTGACTCGCGATACCGTTTCCGGGTCGGAGCATCTGCTGGCAATCGTCCGATTCGGTGTAGGGTATGATGCCGTGGATGTGGGGGCGTGCACCGACGCTGATGTGGGTGTGTTCATTACCTCTGGGGCGGTGGATCGCTCCGTGGCCGAAGCGACGGTGGGATGGATGATCGCGCTGACACATCATATGAGAATCAAGGACAGGTTGGTGCGCTCTGGCAAATGGGACGATCGTACGCGATTTATGGGGACCGAGTTGAGAGATCGGACTTTTGGCGCCATCGGTCTGGGTGGGATCGCAAGAGAGACCATTCGACTGTTGAAATCGTTCGGGATGAAGGCACCCATCGCGTTTGATCCCTTTGTGGATGCAGATGCAGTCTCGGAATTGGGTGTGCGACTGGTATCACTAGACGAACTTCTGTCTACGGCCGATTTCGTGTCTGTTCACTGTCCACTTAACAAAGAAACGCACGGATTGATCGGGGCGCGAGAACTGGGCTTGATGAAACCGGAAGCCAACCTGATCAATACGGCTCGTGGCGGAATTGTGAATGAATCAGACTTGAAGGCTGCCCTCGAATCCGGCACGATCGCCGGTGCTGCACTGGATTGCTTCGAGCAAGAGCCTGTTGGCGAATCACATCCGTTGGCCGAATTGGATAATGTTCTGCTGGCCCCGCACTCTATTGCCTGGACGGATGAGCTGTTTCGGGATATCGGTCGGAGGGCCTGCTCGATCATGGTTGAACTCGCAGAGGGCAAAATGCCATCGGGGTGCGTGAATACCGGAGTGTTTGAAAGACCTGGTTTCCAACAGAAGTGGGAACGTCTCAAGATTTGAGCGGGAGAGCCGATGTCGGATATCGTTCAGCTACATCCTGACAATAGAAAAATTTTCGAGTACAAGGGGAAACCCAGGGTGCTGTTGTGTGCTACCGAGCACTATGGTGCCGTGATCAACAGGCCCTTTCGGTACGAACGCTATCTTGCGG
>CAVOEZ010000736.1:0-2828 GCA_963694355.1 Latescibacteria bacterium UBA2968
GTTCGATGTGTACAGCTCAACGAAGAAGAGGTCAGATATGATATCGGAAGCCACGAGAGCTATTACAAGGCCTTCATAGACTTCGCACTTCAGGATCCCAATTGCGGCGAGGAAATCAGGAAGTATCTGGAATCCCTCGCGAGTTCTTCTGTCAGCCAGGGAGGGAAGGAATAAACGTGCCATCGATTGGAAAAATGGCCTGTGGAGAGTTTCTGCAGGAATTCGAGACTTCGGACACCCGAATCCTGAATCGGCTGCGGGAGATCTACGGAGATGATGAACCCATCCTGGAGAGCAGGCGGATGGTATTCCTCCGTGCTCTGGAAGGATTCGCAACTCACTATGGCCAAGAACGCGAAGTCATCATCTCCCGCGCGCCCGGGCGAATCAACCTGCTGGGCAATCACATCGATCACCGGGGTGGCTTTGTTAACTACATAGCGATCAACCGGGATATGCTAATGGTGGCCTCCCCGAGGCAGGACGATACTGTGGAGATGCGCAACTCGAATACGGATCGCTTTCCCCCCAGGAATTTCACAATCGGTGCGCTGCTGCCATCTGAAAAGAGGGGCGATTGGCTGTCCTACATCGACTCCGTGGATCTGCCGCACGGAGACTGGGCGAACTATGTGCAGGCCGCCGTGCTGCACCTCCAGGACAGGTTTAGTGACAGGACCTTGAAAGGGATGGATCTTTCCGTCACGGGCGATGTGCCGATTGCGGCCGGTTTGAGTTCCTCCTCCACGCTGGTCGTAACTGCGCTGCAGGCTGCGATGCAATTCAACAACCTGTCATTGCCCTATGACCAAATTGCGGAATTCTGCGGAGATGCCGAGTGGTATGCAGGCACACGTGGCGGAGCCGGAGACCACGCTGCCATGTTGTATGCGAAACGCCAGGCCGTACTCCCGCTCAGATTTTTTCCATTGGAAACAGGCGAAGCCCCGCTGCCAGAGGGATATCGCGTGGTGGCGTGCAACTCGTTTGTGGAGCACGCGCCTCCGGGCATATTCAACGAACGCATCGCCACCTACGAGATCGGCTTCCTCTTGATCAAAAACCGGTATCCAGATCACGCCTCCAGACTCGACCGCTTGCGCGATCTGTCCGCAGACAATCTGGGCATTTCCCTCGCCGAGATCTACAGCATGCTCAAATCGCTTCCTGAACGTATGACGCGAACTGAAATTCTGAGTGCACTACCGGGTCAGCGCGATCGCCTCGAAACGCTCTTTTCCCCGCACACCGAGCCAGGCGACGGATACAGGGTTCGTCAGGTGATGCTTTTCGGGCTGGCCGAGTGTGCAAGAGGCGCACTTTGCAGGCGACTTCTCGAATCGGGGGATATCGACGGCTTCGGTGAATTAAAATACTGCTCACATAATGGCGACCGACAGTTCACCTTCTCTGATGGTGAACGACATCTCGTAGATAACCGGATTTCAGATTCCGATATCGACCAGCTCGTAGCAGACCTCGAAAGCGGTGTCCCAGAACGGGTGGCGGCAGCGCAGGTTCACCTCCAGACGGGCGGCTACGATTGCAGCTGCGAGGAACTGGACCTGCTTGTAGACCTGGCAAGCACCGTCCAGGGCGTCGTGGGTGCAGGTCTCGCTGGCGGGGGTCTCGGAGGATGCGTGCTTGTTATCGTAAAGGAATCGGCTGTGGACCAGCTGATCGATAAACTCGAAAGCGAGTTTTACAAACCACGGAATTTGACCAACGGCACGCTTGTTTGTGCAAGTGTCGCAGGATCCGGCATCTTTTGATCACAGGAGTGTAGCCATGCCCAGCAGTGTCCCTGCCGAAAAGACCCGGGGAGAAACCCTTTTTGCCGAGGCCGCTCAACTGACCCCTGGTGGAGGTGCTGCCACCGTCCGATTCAATCGCGCCCTTGGAAAGACCATGTATTTCTCCAGTGGAGATGGTGCATACGTAACGGATGTTGATGGTCAACGATACCTGGACATGTGCATGTCGCACGGGGCCTCCCTGCTGGGACACAACCATCCTGCGCTAAAGAAGGCCGTGACACAGGCCCTTGAAATGGGAATCCTGTGCTCGTATGAAACCGAGCACCACGTGGCACTCGCAAGGAAGATGATCGAGATGGTTCCAGGTGCTGAAATGGTCCGCTTCTCGGGAACGGGCACCGAAACGGTCATGCACACCCTGCGACTCGCACGGGCATTCACCGGGCGTAACAAATTCATAAAATTCGAAGGTCATTTCCACGGATACAGCGACTACATCTACTGGAGCACCGCTCCTCCGCTGGATCAGGCCGGACCGGCCGATCATCCTGTACCGTATTGTCAGTCCGATGGCATTCCCGAGGAAATCGCCGACTATGTGGTCGTTGTGCCATTCAATGACATCGACGCGCTGCGGGAGGCTGTGGAAACGCACAGGGAAGACCTGGCGGGCATCATCCTGGAACCGGTGAACTACGATGCCGGGTGCATCCTGCCAAAACCGGGATACCTCGAAGCGATGCGGGAACTCGCAACGGAAAACGATGCCCTGCTTATCTTCGATGAAGTCCTCACCGCATTCCGAATCGCTCCGGGCGGCGCACAGGAATTCCTGGGGGTTATTCCGGATCTCGCCATTCTCGGCAAGGCGACTGGTGGTGGATTACCCATCAGCGCCATCGCAGGCAAGAAAGAGATCATGACCCAACTTCGGCCGCTTGGAAATGCGGAACACAGCGGCACCTACATGGGACATCTGATTCCAGTCATAGGCAGCCTGGCCTGCCTGAACGAGCTGTCGAAACCTGGGGTGTATGACCGGATGTTCACGCTGGGTGATCGCCTATATAA
>CAVOEZ010000737.1:0-2821 GCA_963694355.1 Latescibacteria bacterium UBA2968
AAGAAGAGAGTCAATGCGCCCCTCGAATTACGCGATCATCTCCTGGAGCGGTGGCGAAACGATCATTCGTGACCGATCCCCTGGCCACTGCTCATCTGCCCTCCAGAATTGAGTTTGCTCCGGAGACGCCAGGCAGTAATTAATCCGAAGCAACCCTGTTCGTCTCTCGACCTGACGGACTTCACTTGTTTCGTCTGCAGAATATTCGATCACATCTGCATTTCTGAATTCTCGAGTTCCACGCTATCCCGTACTGGAAACAGCGAATCGGTAGATGGAGGATATCTCGCTCTTCTCTGTAATCGTAACCCCCAGATCATTCAGGAGACCGTCCTGCATCCCGTAAATCCATCCGTGAACGGAAATCTCCTGGCCCAGTTCCCAGGCCTGTTGCACAATGGGCGTATGGCACACATGGTGCACCTGCTCGATCACATTAAACTCGCATAAGCGGTTCAGACGCTCCGCCTCATCTTCCACTTCCATCAGCACATCTTCGTGCCTCCTATAGATGTCCTTGATATTCAGTAGCCAGTTGTCGACCACACCCAGCCTTGTTTTCTCCATTGCAGTTCGCACGCCACCACATCCGTAGTGTCCACAGACAATCACGTGCTTCACCTTTAAAACTTCTACCGCGAAATGGATTACAGACAGACAATTCATATCCGTGTGCACCACCAGGTTGGCAATATTCCGATGCACAAACAATTCTCCCGGCAACAATCCAACGATCTCATTGGCCGGCACCCTGCTGTCTGCACACCCGATCCACAAATATTCCGGCGACTGGGACTGCGCAAGCTTCCTGAAAAAATTTGGATCTTCGGCTTCGAGGCGCTCCGCCCACTTCCGGTTGTTCCCGAACAGCTCCGATAATATTCGCAATTCGACCTCCGTTTCTCAACCTGGATCTAAAAAAGGCAATCTTCTCGGTTGCATATTACGCCATCACCAAACCCCGGACTACAGAAAACAGGGATACCATTTTTCAACCTTTATATTACCAGTCTGATCTCATTGGGGCAATAGAAGTATATTGTAGTTGTGGAAACTTTAACCCTTGGCAGACCCACAAATGTGGGTAGGCACCCTTTCCTGCCTTAAAAATCCGATAGTTTACTGTTTGACCTTCAAGGTGCCAGGATGTAAACTCAGTAAGCGACGAATCCGGAGTCAAAGGGTGAGTTCTCTTAAAGTAACGTGAAACCCAATTGAGGAAAGAAATGGCTGGATATTCAGAAACGCCACTCGTCAAGAAGCTGGGAATCAAAGAGAACTTCAGGGTTAGAACCCGGTCTGCACCTGGTGATTATTCGCAGATGATCACACCATATCCAGAGAGCGTAACGATCTCCGACAGGCTTCAAAAGGATATCTACCTCTATCACGTCTTCACGAAAAGCAGGTCGGATCTGGACCGTCTCCTCCCTCGGGCAATGGGCAACATTCGGCAGAATGGGATGATCTGGGTGTCCTGGCCCAAAAAATCATCCGGTGTAAAAAGTGATGTCACCGAGGATGTCATTCGTGAGATCGCACGCCCGCTCGGTTTGGTCGACGTCAAAGTATGTGCGGTTGATGCAATCTGGTCAGGGTTGAAGCTCGTGATCAGAAAAGGTCTTCGAAAGTAAACTCCTGCCTCAATCAAAGGCGATCAATTGAATATGCAGATACGACGGTTGTCGAACAAGGACCTCACAACAGGCTGTAAGGAATTGTCGGCTCGCGATCCTGATCTCGCAGAAATTCGCAGCTGTCTGGGTGTCCCACCCCTTTGGGGTCGGCGACCCGGGTTTTCCACGCTGGTCCAGATTATCCTGGAACAGCAGGTCTCCTTGTCCGCTGCAAGAACTGTGTATCGACGCCTCCGGAGTGAGCTCGGCGGAATGACACCCGACCTGATTTTCACAACAAAGATTTCGGGGCTTCGAAAGTTTGGACTCACAAGACAGAAGTCTCGCTACTGCTTCTGTCTCGCTGAAATGATATTGGACGACACCCTCGACCTTTCGGATGTCGCTCGCTATCCCGATCACCTCGGCCGAGAAATGCTGCTTTCAGTGCCGGGAATTGGCCCCTGGAGCGTGGACATCTACTACCTGATGGCCCTGCGCCGGCCCGACATCTGGCCCAGGGGAGATCTGGCGCTTCCTGCAGCGCTGAAGGAGATCAAAAAGCTTGGCGATTCGCCAACTCAAGATGAACAGGAAGACATCGCGTCCGCGTGGTCACCCTGGAGATCGGTGGCAGCCAGACTGTTGTGGGCGCACTATCTGGATGCCCGAGGCAGATATGAACAGGAAACTGGAAAGTGAGGAAGGGAAGCGAATCGTGAAGGCTGGCTCAAAGACTCCACAGAAAGAACTGCCGGTAGACGCAGATGTATTCCTCGTGAACGGGAACATCGGTTTCGTTTCGAAGGTAGATGGTAGAGATAAGGACGAAGCCTGGGTCTGGTACGCGCCCACCCTTGAAGGGTTGCCGGGTCCGGAAGAGCAGTGGATGTTTCAGAAATTTCACCAGGCTGGAATATCAGTCGCAGGCATAGACGTGGGTGAGTCCTTTGGAAGTCCGGAAGGACGATCATTCTATTCGGAGTTCTACACCACGGTTACCGAACAGCGAGGCCTCTCTGCCAGGCCGTGCTTGCTTGCCCGGAGTCGGGGAGGATTGATGCTTTACAATTGGGCCGCGGAACACCCTGAGTACGTCGCCGGGATCGCAGGCATCTACCCTGTAGGAAACGTGCTGAGTTACCCGGGATTGGCGAAGGCCTCCGATGCTTACGGACTGTCAGAGAGCGAGTTAAAAAGAGACA
>CAVOEZ010000738.1:0-2820 GCA_963694355.1 Latescibacteria bacterium UBA2968
TCTCTTTGGATCTCCGCGGCCAGCACCCGGGGGTGAATTTTCTTCTCGTTCTTTTTGGCTTTCTCTGCGATTGCTTTGTCAAATTCCGTTTGTTCGATTAATGGTCCACCGGCCCAGTTGACCAGGTGTGGGTTAACCTCGGTCAGGTCTCCTTCCAGATGACGCGCTTGAATATCGAATCGGCCTGTTCTGCCATCGGGTGCTGTAACTTCCACCAAACCCTCTTCGATTCGAACATAAACAAATCCATTAAGGGGATTGCGGAGCCGCATTTTCCCATCTTCCGGAAGGGGATCCCACTGCGGCATACCGGCACTGTCCAACGCGCCGCAACGAATGGCGCGGGAGTAATTACCGAACACATCGTATTTAGTGTCCACGTCGTGCGCGCCACCCATCAGGATTTGCGGGTGAGTGGCTATAACGTGGTAGGACTCCATGAATGCTTCGTTGGCCACTTTCCAGTTACACCTAATAATTTTCGCAACATGTGCCTCTTTGTAACGATTCTCATAGGGAAGGAGCTTGAAGTGAGACGGTAGATCGCCGATAAAATCTTCGAACGGTTCACAGTTTTCGTCCGGGTTGATAAAGATATATCTGCCCCATCTTCCGACCTTAACTTCGGGTAGTGATTGTTCTTCTCTTTTCAGGTCAGGGAAATCCCACTCGCAGGGAATCTGCTTGATAGATCCATCGAGTTTCCAGGCCCAGCCGTGGAATGGGCAACGCAGTTCATCAGCCTGTTTGCCACGATGCTCTCTCAGTTTTCGGCCACGGTGCAGACAGGAATTGTAATAAGCCTTGTATTCGTCTTCGCCGGACTTGACGATCAGGAATGACATGCCTGCGATGTCGTAGGGAAGGTAATCTCCAATGTTAGGCAGATCATCTTCGTGGGCTGCCATCTGCCAGACCCGCTTCCAGAGTTTCTCAACCTCCAGGTCAAAGAACTCCTGGGAGTAGTAATTTTTTACCGGTACAAATGTTGGCCCAGGTCCAATCGGCGAATCACGTCGAAAGGATTCAGGAATAGGGCGGGTTTCCTTGTCGAGCATTTTGCGGAAAGCATCGTCCAGTGTCCTGACTGATCGGGTAGCCATTAATTTCTCCAACGGGTTATATTTTTTTGAACGATATACCTTTTACGGGTGGTTGATCAATTATCAGGGCGCCACTCCTGTTGGCCTGCAGATGGTATCCGCGGCTGTCAGCTGGCAGCGCCCAAATTATTGCAACCAGTTCCAATAAATGATTTGGTGTGACATTATCAATGTCTACATCAGCCGATGGTATAGGCGATGGGTGTTTCAGGCAAGGTAGCACCGGTAACAGGCGCAGCCTCGGGAATCGGCCGCACAACCGGAAAGATGCGCGCAGATGCAGGCTTAAGGGGCTGGAGGTAATCAATATCATTGTCGTTGTGCAGAACCAACAAAAGCAGGCAAACACATGAGCGATAACAGAACGAAACCGGTAGCTGGCTTTGCGGAAGTAGATTTCAACTCAGAGCCTTTCCTGACCGACTTCAAGAAAGTGTACGAAGGCATGCACGCGAGTGGCTGTCCCTTTGCACATTCACCACGAGGGGATCACTACGCGGTTGCGTCTCACACAGAGATTATGAAGATCCTGAAGCAATATGATGTCTGGAAGGCGAAGTTCGGTCCTGCGCTTAACTATCTTGAGTCCCCCGGTGTGCTGGTCAGTGTCGACCCGCCAGAGCATACGTTCGAAGTGCGCATAGTTTCTGCTTCATTCTCCAAGGAAGTGTTTGAGGGTATGGTGCCCGAGATGGAAGCCTTCGTGAATGAGCGCATCGACAGTGTATTCGAGAAAGGCGAAACCGATCTGCATGAACTTTTGTCAGTTTCATTGCCGATGTTTGTGATCTTCAGGCTTTTAGGTATTGAGCGATATGACGAGGATGGAACGGATCGGTTTGAATGGACGCGTGACGGTATTGTTAACTCGGTAGGTCTTATGTTGGTACCACCCGATGAAGTGGCGCAGATGATCGAAAGCGGCAATATCGAGCAGGTGCGCATGCAGAACCTGGTGCGTACTAATGAATTATTCGTCAAACAGCTTGCAGAAACCAAATCAAAACTGGCGTCCGGGGAATGGCAGGGCGGTCAGAACCTGGTGACTCGTTTTCTCACCACCCCCGGGCCAGACGGCACTTTTCTTACAGAGGACAAGATCCTCGGTTTCATGGGGTTCCTACTGACTGCCGGGAGTGCGACGACGACCATCATGCTTTCAAACATCATTTATCGACTGCTGACTGAAGAGGGTACATTCGACCGGGTGATGAATGACCCCGCACTTATTCCGCTCGCGATTGAAGAAACCCTTCGTCTTGATGCCCCGGTTCAGGGACTGTTCCGGACCAACGATGAGGAAGTTGATCTGGGATCGGTTCATCTTGAGAAGGATACCAAGGTCATGCTGCTGTGGGCGGCCGGGAACCTGGACCCCGAGGTGTTCGAGAATCCGATGAAATTTGACCTGGACCGTGACCTGGGGAAAGTTCGCAGGCACCTGGCCTTTGGTTATGGCACTCATTTCTGCCGGGGAGCACCACTGGCTCGCCTCGAAGGTGAAGTGTTCCTGCGAACTGTGATGCAAAGGTTCAACAACCTTCGGCTGAATGGTGAGGTGGTCATGGAGAAACGAATCCCGGTTTTACAAGGCATCCTGAAACTACCGGTTGCATGGGATACCTGATCCTGCGGTATAGTCATGTTCCAGAATAAGAATATCGAAAGCCATGAATCGATTCGAAGGGAAGAGTGTCATTGTCACAGGAGCAGCTTC
>CAVOEZ010000739.1:0-2819 GCA_963694355.1 Latescibacteria bacterium UBA2968
CAGTGAGCAATCGACCGGACTGTTCTGGCAGATTCCTTCATCAAAAAGCACTGCCGTGTTCCTGGATCCCAACGTACATACCTGGCTGAAGAAATGTGAGCGACCGCCCAGAAGCTTCAACAAGGATATTCAGAAATCCGGTTTCGATGATTTCATTGAGGTGAGCGAGTATCCGCACCTGTCCTGGCGTTGGAAAGTCGACTATTCCACGATTGGGAAGCAGAAGGTGCGGAAGAGCGGCAGGCTGGAGAAGAAATACGATGATTTCAACGGTAAGCTTGGAATCTCAATACTGAAGAAGGGGAGCGACACCATCAGAGAGGTGGCATATGTCTGGTCAAACACACTGCCCGAATCTCTGATGTTCAAAACCGAAACCACTATTATTCCCTTTGTGTGGAAGCTGGAATGGCGGAGATTTGTGGTGGAAAGCGGGCTGGAGAATGTGGGCAAATGGGTACTGGAGTCCAGAAACCTTTACGAAGACTACAAGAAGGGATATCCCGGAGAGGAGCCAGGCAGGATATTGCGGGTATATGTGATGACCGATTCGGACAATATGAACAGCAAGGCTGCGACCTGGTACGGAGATATCGAGTTCCACAGGCAGGCGCCGTGAGTCCAATAGGGTAACGTATAGCACGGCTGACAATAAGCCCGAAGTTCCGAATCGAAGCCTGGTGGGAACACTGCTTGGCAAGATACTGCGGACCGGCTGTACTCCTAATCCATGTTTCAACCAAACATAAAAGCCCCACGGCCTGGCAATTCAAAATTGTGACCGTGGGGCTTTTGCATATTTGATCGCACCAGACTACGCCCGAACGAATCTCGGATTTCCGAAACCATCGTTGATCACGTGGCTCCTGGCAGGGATTTCAGCCTTTTCCGGAATGGTCAAATCCAGCTCTGTACTGTTTTCGATTACGGTACCATCTCCTACCCTTACCGCATCACCCAGGTTGACATTTCCCGGTGTCTTGTTGCCGCCGAGTACCGTGCCAATGACCACTGAAGAAGCAATTCTGCACGCCTTGCCGGTTCTGACAAACCCATAAATCTGCGTGTTTGGGCCAATGGTTGTGCTGTCGCCGATTCGGACCGGACCGAGCAGCGTGGCGTCGGTGCCGATTTGAACGTAATTACCGATCGCAGGATGGCGCAGTCTGACTCTTCCGCTAAGTCCCCCCAATGTGCAGGGGTAGATGTAACATCCGGATCCGATTTCTCCAGTCTGCCCTGTTGTGAGACCCCGGTGCGGATGATCCAAAAAGTTTGCATCACCAATTGTGGATTCAGGGTGCAGATCGGCCTGGTAATACCGTCCACCCAATTCTGAAACGGCTCTCGGAAGCAAGGGAACGGGTACCCGTTCCAACTCCGGCTCCGAGTCTGCATAACCAGACCGCGTGAGCGCATGGGCGATGTCGTGGTAAAAAAGGACTCGCCAGCCGGGATAGGTACTCACGACTAATTGCAACAGATAATCGAAGGCGAAATCCAGGCCATTCAATTTCAGAAACTCCTGATAGGGACCAAAATCACGTTGGTCGATCGCCTCATCGATTACGGTGACATGGTTCAGTCTGGAAAGCGCGTCAATGCAGGAGTCGTGCCTTGTGGTAATATAGGCATCCCAAACAGCCGGGTCTTTGAGCGAGGCGAACCGATTCCACAGGGAACGTTCTTTAAGTCTTGGGATTTCGGAGAGAAGCGCAAATGTTGATCCCAGCGCAAATGTTTCAATGTCGGCACCGTTGCCCTCCGCCGCCAGAAAGGACTGGACGATCATGGCATAGAGCTGATCGGCAATCTCCTCGATCTCGGTTTCGAGGCCGGAACTTCGTGTTGTCTCGAGTGCATTGTGCGAGCCGGGCGCGACACATTCCAGGAGGTTGCCGAGCACGGTCTCCAGGATGTCCCGATTAACGAAACCGCGTCCGGATGGCTGGGACAGAATCCCTCTACTGATGGGGTCGATTCGGAGTACCGCGGCCTCTTCCTGGGTATAAATGGACTGCAGACGTTTTACGACCTGCTGGAGTAGCGGTCCCTTTCGAGATTCATAGGAGGCGTCGAACAGGGAAGTCTCATTCATTGCGTATTGCCTGATCCTTTCACGAGTTCTGTTGTATCAGGTGGAGAGGGATTGTCATTCCCAGGTCTTCAGCTTCCTGGATGACCTCGTCAGATACGTCTGCACCCAGACCATCGACCATTCGATTCATAACACAGAAAAATGAAACGTGCATCGCGATATCACCGATTGCGGCATCCGAGAATCCGTGTTCTCTCAGGGTTTCCACATCCTGTGGAACCATTCTCCCGGGAGTCAGTGTAAGTTTTGCCGAATAAGTCAGCATTGCACTGTCTGAAGCGGTCAGGGGGGCCTTTGTGTAGTCCCTGATCAGACCCTTGTAGAGCGCCTCGTCTTTTGTCAAGTTACGGACCGCCCGCCCGTGTGAAATTGTTCAGAAGACGCAGTCGTTAAGTCTTGAAGTAACGGTAGCGATCATTTCGCGCTGTGTCCTGGAGAGGTCCGACTTTCCAAAACGCGCAGCCTTCTGCCAGAGATCGAACCACTTGAGGGCTGTGCCGTTATTCGTGAATACCGAAAACGGTGTCGAGAAACAGGCTTCACCTTCAGGCAATTCCTTCCACAACCCCTGTTTTCGTTTCTCGGAGTAGACTTCTGCAAGGTCTCCTGTTGCTTCGCCTTCATTTACTATTTTTATCCAGGCCATCCCACGTTCCGTTCTGAAATTTGATAGAAACGGGCGGAAAGTAATGGAAATAATACACAATTGGTGCAAAAACGG
>CAVOEZ010000740.1:0-2816 GCA_963694355.1 Latescibacteria bacterium UBA2968
CGGGCTACAAGTGTAAAGTGCACCGTCGCAACGCTGTATCCCCAAGCATGAAATTCCTAAAATCCAATTGATGCACAAACTAACCCGCGTAAATTTCTCGTGGCGTCTCTCAATCTCACAAAGGATTCATTTTTGGCCAGATTGATCACATTTTTGGCTTTGCTCCTTCTACTGCCTATCGGCTCTCAGAAGGTCTATTCCCAAATTTCAATCAAGACCTGGGCAAAAAGCCTTTCCAAATCCGCCCAGGTTCGGTATAACCGGGTCGAAGGGATGTTTCTGGGCTATAAACTAAATGTGCCACTCAAATCGGTTGAGCATGTGAGCATGTTCGCGGGAGGAGGATTCGGAGCGAACAATCGATCCTTAAAATGGGAAGGTGGAATCGGTTACCAATCCAGCATTCTCAATGTAAGATTCTCGGTATTTGACAGGACCGAAACAAATGATAGGGAAATCGTACAGGTGGGCGAGAACTCCATATACACGCTCATGCTCAAATGGGACTACATGGATTACTTTCGCGCCAAGAACGGATTCGAGGTAAAGGGAAGATACAGATTCAGGAGGCACCTGAATCTCCTGGGCCGATTGACGGCCTTTACCTATGAAAGTATGCCCATGACCTTCACCACCGGATGGAGTGTCTTTCATCGCGGGAGGCCGTTCAGAGTGAATCCCGCAATCCAGCCAGGAGATGCAGGGTTGATTCAGCTGGGCGCAGTATTCGACAACAGGATCCGGAGCCCGCTATTCAGAAACGCGTGGTATTTGAACGCACTATACGAAAGAGGATTTCGCGAATTTGAATACAATGGGTTCCTGCTGGCGGCAAAAAGACACCAGAAACTCATCTTCGGAGACCAGGCGGTCATCCTTCAAGCGCGAATGGGAACCAGACAGAGTACAGCGGAACAGGTATTGTTCGACCTGGGAGGATTCAGCACGTTGCGCGGATACGAGATCAAGGAGTTTACGGGAAACAGGATGATCCTGCTTAGCGCAGACTATATGTTCAGGGGAGACGCACTCAGCCGCATCCCCCTCCCGGGATTCCATTTGCTGAATCTGCTGTTGTTCTACGACACCGGATGGGTGGCATCCGTTCCAAGAACCGCCAGTTTACTCGAGGGATTCGGAGACCTCAAACTGAATGAGTTCAAATCCAACTATGGGATCGCTGTGGCCCTTCCTCGCCAGCTCCTCAGAATAAATTTGGCGAAAAGAACGGACAGAAGCTCCGATGCGTGGGTCCTCACTGCGAGACTCAAACGAGAATTCTGAATTCCTTCGACACTCCCCCATCAGCTTGTCCAACCCGGATACGCTTGCACCCCTCCTAAATCCAGAACAAAAAAAACAAAGGCAGGGCGACCACGCGGATCGCCCTGCCTGAATTTGCAAGCTTGCTGATAAGCACCAATAAACTAGAGCTTTCTTGCACCCCGCTTCAAGGCTTCTGCCTTGTTGGTCTGCTCCCATGAAAAACCCTTTCGACCAAAGTGGCCATAGGCAGCGGTCTCCAGATAGATGGGTCGGAGCAACTTCAAAGACTTGATGATCCCGGTGGGAGTAAGAACGAAATGTTCCCGAATCAGTTCTGAAATCGATTCATTCGGAATCTTTTCAGTACCAAACGTATCGACCACTATCGAAACTGGCTCCGCAACACCAATCGCATATGCCAGCTGTACTTCGCACCGTCCCGCCAAATCCGCCTTCACCACATTCTTTGCAACATGCCGGGCTGCATAGTGCGCGCTTCTGTCTACCTTGCTCGGATCCTTCCCCGAGAATGCGCCTCCTCCGTGGCGACCCATTCCGCCGTAGGTATCGACAATAATCTTGCGTCCTGTCAGTCCGGTATCCCCGTGTGGACCACCAACAACGAAGCGACCGGTCGGATTGATGTGATAAATCGTATCCTTGTCCAGATACCGTGCAGGAATGACCTTCTTGATCACGTGCTTGATCATGTCGTTCGCTATTTTTCTATGGCTGGCGCTCGGATCGTGCTGAGTGGAAATGACCACGGTGTGTACACGAACAGGTTTCTCTCCTTCATACTCTACCGTCACCTGAGACTTGCTGTCAGGTCGCAGATAGGGCAAGGTTCCATTCTTCCGCAGTTTGGCAAGATGCTGAACAAGCTTGTGAGAAAGCATGATTGGCATCGGCATCAACTCTGGCGTCTCACGACAGGCATAACCAAACATCATGCCCTGGTCGCCCGCACCCTGCTCTTCGTGCAACCCCTCGCCTGCACTCACGCCCAGAGAAATGTCGGGAGACTGTGTGTGGAGCGCTATGAGGATCCCGCATGAGCGATAATCGAATCCATACTCCGAATCCGTATACCCTATATCTTTGATCGTGTTCCGAACGATCTCCTGAATGTCCACCTGGGCCTTTGTGGTCACCTCTCCTGATACGATAACCTGGCCGGTTGTAACAAGGGTCTCGCAGGCCACACGTGATCGGGGATCCTGAGCAAGCATCGCATCCAGGACGGCATCGGAAATCTGATCGCTGATCTTGTCCGGATGTCCTTCGGATACGGATTCAGAAGTAAAAAGACGCCCCATAAAATTGAACTCTCCTTTAAATGGAAATGAATACCAGGATGTTTCTATCAGTACAAACTAACCTCGGACGAATCACCCACATTGAGCTTTCTTGGACCTGCCTCCACCACCGCATTTGCTCCAACCAGAGACCGCTCCAGGAAACAGCCATCGACGCGTGCACCTTCACCTATGATGGAATCTCGAATGACCGCGTCAGACACCCTGGCGCCATCTCCCACGGAAACATAG
>CAVOEZ010000741.1:0-2803 GCA_963694355.1 Latescibacteria bacterium UBA2968
GCGTAGAAAGCCCATCCTTGCGTTTCACCACGAACGCATCCGCTGCTTTTCTCAGCGCACGCTCGAGACTGTCACCGGCCCCCATCACAACATCCAGTCGATGGCTCTCCGATAAGCGTATCTCTTTGACCAAACCCACATCTTCCGGGGAAACACCAGCCACCAGAAGCGCCTTATCCCCCTCCTGCAAGTAGTAGGTCATCCGCCCGGGGCAGTGCAGGTCTTCCTGAGCGTCCAAACCGCGGTGAAGTTCCTGGAGATACTCGAAACTGTAATACCAGTTACTCTCCATGTCGAACCGGTCCGCATTATGCGACAGATAGAGCGGAGGCAACCCATCGTATGGTTGAATCCGAAGGTAGCCGTTCTGAACCTCAACCCGGGGATTATACTCTGAATTGCTCCGGGTGAGCGTATGGTGGTCTCTGTGCGCCAGAAGCGGACGAATCTCCAGCTTCACCGGTTGAGAGAATGGGCCATATTCGATTACCGTGGCGTTCTTCCCATGAACCATGAATATCCGCTTTTCGAATTCCAGGCCGCCAAGCCGGTATGAAAAAACTGGATCGGGATCCAGTTTGAATCCTGTTTGATGCATATAACCATCCGGGTACGTGGCACCCACATATCGGTTGGTGCTCAACTCGTAGGGTGCCTCTCCGATACAAACCGTTTCCTCGCATTTGGCGAGCATAACGATTCGACCCACGGGAGGCGTGGTAGCCGCAACCAGCAGCCCGTGATATCGTCTCGTATTCAATCCGATCACACTCGAGGATGCGTAGCCACCAACACCATTGGTGACAAGCCACTCCGTTCGGACCGCTCTTTCCAGATCCTGCAAATCCCGATGGTCTACACTTAGTTCCATGAAGCTTCGCCGTCCATTCCCAAATTCAGCCCAATTTCTTTCGCTTTTCCGCCCGTTTCAGTCCTGGCAGGAACAGATCCTGACACACCCTGTCCCAGCTCATATTCTTCGCGAGTTCAAACCCACGCTGAAGGCTTGCCTCCATCTCTTTCCGGGTTCCCGGCAATCGCTCCAGGATCTCCTGAGCAACCACCTTTGTCGTAACCGCCTCGACCCACTCCCGTTCGAGCATGTCGATCTTCTTCAGTTCATCCAGGGACCGTTTTCTGGGCAGCGTGGTGTAATCGCCCACCACCAGATTTGGCGAGTCTGTCCCATGGGCTGCACGTTTTACGTATCCGCAACATCCACAGACATTGCTTACCACACACAGTGCGCCGAAACTCAACGGCTCCACCTGGGCTATGCCGAAGGGTTCATAGATGGATTGGCCGAATTCCAGGTAAGACCCTTTCCTCAGGTCCATCATGCCCATCTCCTCAGGCATCCGGATCCCGCAGGATTCCCTGTCCCACCCGAACTGGTTGACAAAAATCACACGGATCGCCCTGGCTTTCTTGTTGAAAGCGTCTGCGATCCTCCAGAAATCCACCTCACCGCCCACCAGATCAGGGTAGCCCTCTTGGTGAACTGCAGGCCATCCATACTCGGCCTCCATCCGTAACACGTCCTCCGAACTTCTGGTGCCTCCAGCGGTGGACAGTACATAGAAAACACCCTTGCGACCATCCTTCTCGAACACCTCATCCAGATGTTCAAGCACCTGGAGATCCCTCCAAAGACCTTTGCTGATTACCAACCGCGTAACATGCGTAAAAATCACTTCCGGCCGGGTTCCACAAAGTGCTTCGGCATACTGCCTGAGCCGTTCAACAGACGCCCATTTCTCCTCCAGTGAAACCTCGAAAGCCGGGATCCCGTTGTAGACGAGCTCGATGGGAACATCTCGGAAGGCGGGCCCCAGAAATTTGAGTTCCTTGAGGGTGTAGTCTCCCACCGCAAAAATATTGTCGCAATGCCTTGACCGTTCGATAAGGGCATGACGATAGGAATCACTCTGATCTCCAAAAACCTCCGAAACACCCAGATCCTGCTCACACGCCTCAGCCATCACATTGTAAAACATCGTATCGTGACCGAGTGACCCTTCAACAATGGGCCGCATTGTAGCCACTTCGTGGGCGTGAAAAATGGTCCTGAATCTGGGGTCAGCCACCAGAATGGTTTTCAGCGCCGTAGGCATTCCCATATACTCGTGTGAGAGTATGAAATGAGGCCCCGGTTCCTTTCCCAGCAACGCGCTTATCGCATCGTAGGCGGGCTCTGCAAGCCTGAGATACTGCAGGAAATCGTAGGCGTGTTCGTACCGATCGCTCTGAAGTCCAAACCGCTCATACAGCTCGAATTTAAATTGGTTTTCCCGTGCGGGATTTACTTCGCGTACGTCCACAAGAAGCACTTCGGGTTGCGCCTCATTACCATTTGCAGAATCCCGTATCCTTCGCCTTCCATAGACGAACCCGACTTGATACATCTGCTGAATAGGGAGAAGCTTCTCCGCAATCGCCTCGTCCTGAATTCCTGAAAATGACGAGAAAAGGACCTCTCCATCGCGGGCGATTTCATCCTCCTCGCTCGGAGAAAAAAGCGGGCCAACCAGGAGCGTTCGACCGATCTCCTTCTGATATGCGGGCGAGGTGATCAACCCATGAAGCACAGCCCCAATTCCACCAATTTTTTGTACGGCTTCGTGTGTAATATGGCTCACAGAACTCATGGATTCTCCTCTTCGTCATCCCACCGGATGCAGCACTTCAAACAGACATTTTCGAATGGCATGGAATATCTATTAAACAGGAAAAACGGGCAAGCGGAAAACTCGAATCGGGCGGCACACGATCTTCATAAGGTCAAATAGTTCAAATACCTGCG
>CAVOEZ010000742.1:0-2798 GCA_963694355.1 Latescibacteria bacterium UBA2968
CCGGGTGAGGAATGTCAGGTCGTGCAGTTTCCTGATGACAGTAGTAAAGGTTTTTCTGTTGTTTGTGCCACCCATAATATACTGCTTGTTGACCCTTGTCAGCAGGCCCACGACTGCCTTTGCAAAGAACTCGAGCAATGCCCGATCGATTTCCTTTGGTGTTTTTTTGCCCACAACCTTGTAAAACGGCTCCAGATTCACTTGGGTCCGATTGGATTCGCGAGTTACAACATCCCCCACACTGACATCGAACTTTATGCCGGTGGCCTGGAACAGCCTATCTGTTCGCCTCTGATCGTAGGCTACCTGCTGATCCAGCAACTCGCTTTCCTTCCGTGCTACAGACAGCTTCCGTCTTTCCGCATTTGATTTCCTGTTGTCTGCCCTTTGCGGTTCGCAGACCATCTTTACATCAACTACATCCCCGCCAATTTCGAGGCTCTCCTGGAATGAAAGCACAGACTTGCTGGCCCACTTCCCGATTTGAATCCTTCTCGAACTCACTTCTGTTTGCCTGAAACTGCCAACTATATAAACACCTTCGGCCATATCGATCTTACATGGGCGTTCTGATGACCCAACCACAGAACCATTCACCAGAAGCAATCCTTCTCCCCTGATCGCCGCACCAGAGGAAATATCTCCCCTGACCACAACGTTTGAGGTGCCGGCATCCAGTACGCCGCTATGCTCATCCAGCGCATCCAGCTCCATAAGGTTGCACTTACCCATAGCTCTTTGTGCTGCAGCCTTCACATTTTGTGCGGAGAATCGATCATGTGTTCGCGAATCCACCCGCATACCTCCACCCATCTCTTTGCACTGAATTATCAGGGAGTTTCCAGCGTGCCTTCACTCAATTCTTTGATGTCTTCCATCGTTTTATAAATGAGTTCTGCCCCCTGAAGCAATTTGCTGAATTTTTCTAGATCCACAGGCTTGCCAAGGACAAGATCCGCACATCCCGCCAGATCCAGAGTGGGTTGGTCCGGTATGTGTCCGGAGATGACTGCAATGATTGCGTGGGGACACATATTTCTCAACGGCGACAGAATTTCCAGTCCACTTGCACCGGGCATCCGGATGTCCAGGGTAATCAGATCGTACGTGTCCCGTATGACCTTTCCCAAAGCCTCTTCACCCGTCCCGGCCGTATCGATATCTGAATGGCCCATGGCATTTGCCGCCTGGGTAAAGAAATCAACCACGGTATTATCGTCATCCACCACCAGGATTTTCATAGTTGTCCATCCTTTGGAAACAGCTTTTTTAGCAAGATTGAGGCAACGCCCTCTGGAACGCCTGTGTCAATCGTAATAGTCCACTTTCGACGCCCCGGGTCAGATGAAAACGAACCACTCGTCTGTTCCGAGCCGACAGGGCATTCAAATCGCCAATAGCCTGGCAGGTTTTCAATACTCCGAATGTAAAGCCTGATTCTGGAATGGGAAGGTCCTCGCCATCTTCTGCTGTAATCTGGATAAATAAGCCGGTATCGGGCCCGCCCTTGTGAAGCTGACCCGTAGAGTGCAGAAATCTTGGGCCAAACCCGAGTGTCGTAGCCGCTCCGGTTCCTGACCCAACTGTTTTACGGATTGAATCCAACCGGTTAATGTTGGATTTTGAATCCATATCGACGTAGGCGCAAATCGAGAAGTAATCGTGATCTTCAAGGCTGTCCAGATGCGCCTTTACACAGCCATCCAGCGAGGTAACACTCTTGAGTGCGGTGGTATCCCGTTCATCCAGAAAAACTTCGACTCCATCCTCTTCAATCCAGGGCGTGCTTTGTGGCAGCCTCCCTTCCTCCAGGTATCGACGTATGAGATCGGCGGTGAATTCCTTGCTTTCCTGAACGTTCGGCTGGTCGAAGGGATTTACCTTCAGGACGGAACCTGCCACAGCCGTTGCCATTTCCCATCTGTAGAATTCTCCACCCAATTCCATTCGTGATTCCAGCCGTATGTTCACCACTGGGTGTCCTGAGGACCGGAGTTCTCGAATCCATTTCTCCCTTTTAGGGTCTGCCTCAGTCGTGAGTGAGAGGTAGGCGAAAACCCTGTCCGAGTCGTATCGCTCCGGAGGAAATAATGGCTCACGATCAACCGGAATGATCCCCTTTCCGATTTTTCCGGTACTTTCTGCCACCAGCTGCTCCAGCCAACTCGCAAAGTCGCTGAGACCAGGAGAGGTGACAAGGGTTAGCTTGTCGCGTCCGGCATTGGCAAGAACCCCCAAAAAGATTCCCAGTTGGACTCCCGGATTCGTTGCATCATTACTGGAACACGCCTTCTCCATTTCACAGGCAATATTTAAATATCGGTGCAGGTCCAACCCGATCATCGAGGCAGGAAACAAACCAAAATCGGTGAATGCTGAAAATCTACCACCTACGTCTGGAATACCGTGCACAACGCGTCTGAATCCAGACGCCTTCGCTCGCGCTTCGAGGGAGGAACCAGGGTCGGTAATCGCCACAAAGTGCTCTGCCGCATCCGACCCCAGCTTCTCGGATGCCTGAGAAAAGAAACAATCCAGGAACGCGTTCGGCTCGGTAGTAGATCCCGATTTGCTCGCAACAATATACAATGTCGTGAGGGGATCCAGATCCTGAGCGTAACGCAAAACCTGGGCTGGAACAGTTGAATCCAGTATGTGCAGGGAAGGAAATCCCGCGGCTGAACCAAATGTCTTTGCGAGCACCTCGGCGCAAAGACTGCTTCCTCCCATGCCCAGCAGCAGGATATCTTTAAACTCGCCCTCCAAAACAGCAGCGGCGATCAACTGGAGCTCCGAAA
>CAVOEZ010000743.1:0-2796 GCA_963694355.1 Latescibacteria bacterium UBA2968
ATCGCCGCCAGCGCCAGCGGCACAACCAGCCTGTCTCCGCCCAAGGTGAGGAGGCGGCCGATCGATGGCGCGATCAACGTGGCCAGCAGACCGTATCCCACACTGCACAGCAGCATAAACACAAGCGTGCGCACGATAAAATGTTGTGACCGGATTCGGTTCTTCACTGCGCGATTGATGTTGTCACCGTAGAGTACCAGCAGCGCAGTGGTCAAAACCATCGAGACGGTTGTAAGGTGAGCTTTGGTGTATATCAACAGCGTCGCATTGATCTGATTCAGGAATCCCATCAGGTTCGCTCCCGGGGTTGTTTGTCGATCGTCTATCGGACTGGTCACAAGTATAGGCACACTCTTATTCGCTGACAAACCGAGGTCTTGGAAATTTTCTCCCATTCCTTTATCTTCTTTGGCCTCGAGAAACGAAATTCCGAATCCGAATAGTTCATCAAGTGAGCCTGAAACGAAATGAACAAGAGTCTCGCCACGAACCTCATATCCGCATCCCTCATCGGTCTGGCATATCTCACCCCGGTTTACAAGGACCAGCTCCTCGCTGTTGGGTTGTTCGCCACCTCCGGGGCATTCACCAACTGGCTGGCCATTCATATGCTGTTCGAACGAGTCCCGGGGCTCTACGGATCCGGCGTAATACCCGCTCGCTTCGAGGAATTCAAGACCGGAATAAGAACGCTGATCATGTCTCAGTTCTTCACCGTGGAAAATGTCGAAGCCTTCTTCGCCTCCGAAGGCGAATCCGATGGTCACCTCCTGAACCCGGACCCGATTGTCGAGGCGATCGACTACGACCACATCTACTGGGGATTCGTCGACGTCGTAATGGGCTCCTCCTTTGGCGGAATGCTCGGCATGGTCGGCGGGGCGAAAGCCCTGGAGCCCCTGCGTGTTCCCTTCAAGGAAAAGATGCGCGACGAAGTCTACAAGATCCTCATCTCTCCACAGTTTGCTGACGCGATCCAGGCCAGTTTAAATTCCTCTCACCTGGCCGAAGATATCATCGAGAAAGCCGACTACATTGTCACCCGCCGCCTGGACGAACTCACACCCGAACTCGTCAAGCAGATCATCCAGGAGATGATTCGAGAACACCTCGGGTGGCTCGTCATCTGGGGCGGCGTGTTCGGCGGGATTCTCGGCCTCATCGCCAGCTTCTTCCGCTAAGCCCTCACCAATGCGACCTTCGCTCCTATACGATGGCAACTGTGGTTTTTGCACGCGCTGGGTTCAGCGAATCCAGCCAGCTACAGACGACCGCGTACGGTGCGCCCCCTATCAGGATGTCGCTCACGAATATCCTTACCTCGACCACGACGAATTCACCCGGGCGGTCCACTGGATCGATCCTGCGGGAGAAAGCGCCCGGGGGGCGGACGCGGCATTTCACTTTCTGAGCCACGCGGGCGTAACAGGTCGCCTGGGGCGTTGGGCGTACGATCATCTCCCGGGGTTCGCCGGACTCTCCGAACGCGCGTATCGCGCGGTAGCCTCCAACAGAAACTGCTTCTCCACGCTCACGCGCTATCTCTGGGGCGAGAGCCTCGCGGTCCCCACGTTTCACAAATCAGCAAACCTCTTCCTCCGATCCCTCGGCGCCATCTATCTGATCGCCTTTCTGTCGCTCTGGGTACAAATCCACGGACTCATAGGAAGCGACGGAATTCTCCCGCTGTCAGATACGATGAATCGCCTGTTTGAGCAGTTGGGCTCGGTCGACCTACTGCGGTTCCCTACTCTGTTCTGGTTGTCCTCGTCTGACCTGAGCCTTCACCTTGTTTGCGGCCTCGGCGTTCTATTTGCAGCTCTGGCCATTGCCATTCCGGCCTTCTGGCCCTCCTGGCCGTTGCTCTGGTTCGGCTACCTCTCGCTCCTCACCGTGGGCAGTCCGTTCCTATCTTTCCAGTGGGACATTCTCCTTTTAGAAACCGGATTCCTGACCCTCTTCCTCGCACCTTTTACGCTGACTGAGATTCGAAGATCTCCCGATCCACCCAGACTGCTCTCCTGGCTGTTCAGGTGGCTCCTCTTTCGATTGATGTTCGCCTCTGGCGTTGTGAAACTCACGAGTGGCGACCCCACGTGGTACGACCTCTCGGCACTCACCTTCCACTACGAAACACAGCCGATCCCGAATCTGATCGCGTACTACGCACATCAACTTCCAGACCTGATGCACGCGATCTCAACCGCTTCGATGTTCATCATCGAGCTCGCCGTACCCTTCTGCTTCTTCGCTCCTCGGCGAGTGCGACACCTCGCCTGCCTGTTCACCGTGATCCTTCAGATCCTGATCTTCGCCACCGGGAACTATACTTTTTTCAATTTGCTCACCCTGTCCCTCTGCCTCTTCCTGCTCGACGACACCTTCTGGGGTCCCGGCCGAGCCTCAATTGAATCGAGACCGCCATTCAGCCCTCGACAAAAGCTCGTCCTTTTTCCGATTTCTGCCCTGATCGTCCTGCTCAGCGCCATATTTCTCCTCTCCTTCTCTTTTCGTCTACCGGTCTCCTGGCCGTCACCTGTCCTTACCATCTACCGCACCGTGTCTCCGTTCCACCTTGCCAACACCTACGGTCTCTTTCAGGTGATGACCACGGAACGCCCTGAAATCATTTTGGAAGGCAGCCGGGACGGTGTAGATTGGGAGGCCTACGAATTCCCTTACAAGGTGGGTGACCTCCCTACAGCGCCGCCATTCGTGGCGCCGCACCAACCCAGGTTGGATTGGCAAATGTGGTTCGCGGCGCTGAGCACAAGAGACAGAACGCCCTGGTTCATT
>CAVOEZ010000744.1:0-2792 GCA_963694355.1 Latescibacteria bacterium UBA2968
CCCACCTACGCGCTTCAAAAGTTCCGTTTTATTAAAGACGCCCGGACATGAAAGTGCTGCAGGTATTTCCTTCTCGGGCTTCCCGAAGAGTTGAGCGATCACGTTGGCGATCTGATCAGGTTCAACGGGCTTGGACAGGTAAGCATCCATACCAGCTTCCAGACAACGCTCCCGGTCGCCCTCCATGGCATATGCCGTCATGGCCACGATCGGCAAGTGGCCGCCCTGTTCCCGCTCAGACTTTCGAATCCTCTTTGTAGCTTCGAAACCATCCATCTCGGGCATCTGGACATCCATCAAGACCATGTCGAACCGATCTTCCTGGAGTGCGGAGAGCACCTCGTTTCCGGTCCCGGCAACCTTGTAACTCTGTCCCTGTTGCTCAAGAAGTCGAGTGGTCAACCTCTGATTGACAGCATTGTCTTCCGCCACCAGGATATGTAACCCGAGGCAAGGTACATCGCCGACCATTTCGAAAATTGGTCCGAGCTTCTGGTTCTCTGTTGGATTACCAAGCCGCACCGTAAAGTGGAAGGAGCTCCCCACGCCTTCCTCGCTCTCAACCCATATACGACCACCCATCAGCGTCGAAAGCTGAGATGAAATCGCCAGACCGAGACCTGTTCCGCCGTGCCGCCGTGTGGTTGAGCCATCTGCCTGGGCAAATGCCGCGAAGATCTCCTGTTGCTTGTGTTCGGGAATGCCCATGCCGGTATCCGAAACCGCGATATGAATGACGGTGTAGTCCTCGGAAAGGATATCCGGACGTACTCGAACTGTGATCCTTCCGGCGTCCGTGAATTTTACCGCATTGCCGATCAAATTTACCAGCACCTGTCGAAGACGTGAGGGATCCCCCATCAGGACACGGGGAACATCAGGCGCGACTTCGAATGAAAGCTCCAGCCCCTTATCCTCAGCCCGTGCGTTGAATGACACAATCGTGTCTTCTACGTGCTTTCCAAGATCGAAAGGGATCGACTCCAGATCCAGTTTACCGGCCTCGACTTTGGAAAAATCCAGAATGTCGTTGATCACTTTCATAAGGGAATCGGCAGAAAACTTGGCCATATCGAGATATTCACGCTGGTCTGGTTCAAGGTCAGTCCCAAGTGCCAAATTGGTCATTCCGATAACCCCGTTCATCGGGGTTCTGATCTCGTGACTCATGTTGGCCAGGAACTCGCTCTTTGCCCTGTTCGCTGCCTCGGCAGCCTCTTTGGCCATCTTCAAATCCTCTTCCGCCTGCTTGCGCTCAGATATATTCCTTGTAATCGAGAAGATATACGGTTCCCTATCGTATGTGATCAAACGACCCGATATCAGCGCAGGAACGATCCTTCCATCTTTCATTCGGAACAGGGTCTCCTGGTTGATACACTCGCCGGTTTCCTTCAACACGCTTGCGAAAGCCGCTCGATCTTCGGGATTGACCCAGTAGTTGAGATCCTCTGCGGTCTTGCCAACGGCCTCGGATTCCCTGTAACCGGAAAGCCGCGTGAATCCCTCATTCATCCTGAGCACCTTGCCGTCGGAAAGGCGAGTGATCAGGACGCTGTCCGGACTGGTCTGAATCGCGCTTGCGAATGTGTGTTCGCTGCTGCGAAGGGCGGCCTCCACCAGCTCGCGATCTTCAATCTCCTTTTTCAACCGTGCGTTTGCGTCCTCCAGATCTGCGGTCCTCTCCCGAACCCGCTGTTCCAACTCGTAATGGGCCTTTCTGAGTGCCGATTCGGCCTCCTTTCGTTCCGTAATGTCTTCCGAAAACCCAACGGATCGGTAGTGTTCTCCTGCCCGATTCTTCATCCCTACCAACCTGCTCCTGATCCACCTCATGGACCCGTCCGGCCTGACGATACGGTATTCGAATACCACCACCTCTTCGTGATAACCACTTATCGAGATTTCCAGCACCCTCCGCCGGTCTTCCTTGTGGATCGTACGGATCCAATTCATGGGCCTGTCGAAGACCTGTTGGCGGGGGCTGCCCCACACCTTCTCATAGGATGGACTGATATAGAGGAACTTCTGGAGATCCGGTGTCGCCATGAAGAAGACCTCCTCCGTATGTTCGAGAACTGGCCGGAAACGAAGATTCATTTCTTCGGCCAACGACGCCAATCGCTGCTGCCTGAAAATAATAATCAGGAGGACGCCACCCAGAGTAAGCGCCAGCAGCAGGGAGGAAGCCGACCTGTGTGCCCCGGATATCATGCCAATGTGTGCTGCCGCAAAATACGCAAGCGCAAATGCCGGAAAAGGCAAGAGACTCAGGAAAAGGGATCTGAAGTGTGTGCCCATCAGGGTCTCGTTAAATAGGGTGATAGACGCCTGGTTTCAAGGTGAAACCTTACGTCCCCAGGCGGGTTATCCAGTATGAACTATAATACCATGTGCAAGAATACCAAATAAACAAACCGGCGTCTCGCGCCATGCCTGGCGCACAAAAAAGAAGGAGAGTCAGGGCTGCCTGAACTCTCCTTGTATAAACGAATACCTTATTGCCTCAACCGGTTGTCAGGCTCCAGACAGCCGTCGCAATTCTGCCAGCACCTTTCGGTACTCCGCCACCGTCTCTCGCAACCTGTCCGCCATCAACTGGGATATTCTGAGTACGATTTTGAATCCCAATTTGGGTGCACGCCCGATCAGATCCACAAGATCAGAACTGAAAAACCCTATAATCTGAGATCTTTCAGTCGAGATTACGGAAGCCGCTCTCGGTGCACCGTCCAGCAAGGACATCTCGCCAAAGAACTGTCCATCGGTGAGACTCGCCAGTCGGATGACCT
>CAVOEZ010000745.1:0-2787 GCA_963694355.1 Latescibacteria bacterium UBA2968
AATCTACACCTTCCCGCTTGATCCCCAGAACACCGCCTAACTCCTTGACGAATTCCGACTTACCATGGGGAATTGCGATACCGTGACCGATCCCCGTACTCATGATTTCTTCACGTTGTCGGACAGCCTCGAGGACCTTTTGACGATCGGTGATCTTCTGCTCGTCCACCGCATCCACGATCTCTTCAAGGATCTCGTGCTTGTCTTGTCCCTTGAGTCCAACGATCACGGAACTACCGGACAAAATCTCCATCAACGTCATTCGACCCTCCGCCTCTTTCACCCCACCTGAGATCGTGCAAAAAGGTTGCCTGCAACCCGAAATTTCATTAAACCTGATGCGTATCGAATAATAAAATGTACCGTTATTGAAGTCAAGGAAAAAGGAGATAAAACAGTGAGATAGGTAAAAATTCAATGGCCAGAATCTTACCACTTACGGTCGCAATCCACTGGGATACTGGTCCAGGCATCTCCACTCAGACCCACCCACTCAACCTTTGGCCCTGGCAACGGAGATAAACATTGAAACCGGCCTGCTACAGGAGACTTGATGAAGTTGCCTATAAACTGCCAGGTAGTGAGAATTTTGTGCACCTGGTATAGAAAACCACTACCTTTGCTCCGGCGCTTTGGAATTTTGAAACGAATTTCAAACAGCGGCGTGCAATCATGAGATGCAGGCCGTTTCTCTCTATGTAATAGATCTGTCATAATCAGAAAGGCGAACAATATGCCGCATGGCGAACAAATAAGACGTATGTCTACATTTTTTCAATTGTGTATAATGCTGGTCATATCGCTCATCCTTTGTGACAGTGCAACGGCAATGTCCACTGAGGACATCGACGAGATTTACAACAAGGCTAAGTCCTCATCTGAAAAAGCAGTCGCTGAATCCGCAATCCAGCAATTGTCCTTAGAACTCGGGGACGCAACACAGAACACGCGCCTGCTTACGAGAATCGGACACCTATATATCCACCTGCACAAGGCAGACAGTGCGAACGCCGTGTTCAGCAGGCTTGTTGAAAAAAATTCCACCATTGCCGATGGCCACCTTGGGCTCGGTCTGGTCCAGATGGATGTCAGAAACCGTCCCAGAGCCTCCATATCCCATTTGCAGTCTGCTATCCTGGCGGACTCTACAAATGCGGAAGCACATTTTGCGTTGGCAAGAGCTTACCTTCGCACAACAAAAACAACGAAGGCACGAAAGTCCGCCGATGAGGCAATCCAGCATAACCCCAAGTATGCTCCACCATACCTGTTCCTGGCAAAGCTCTACCAGCGCGAGCGCAAAGTGGAAGCAGCACACGCCTTCTACAAGCATTACCTCGATCAGAATCCGGATGACCAAACTGCGGCCTATGAATTTGCGGTTGAGTTGATAAAACAGAAGAAATACAAAGAGGCGGAGGAGTTGGCGGTCAGGTTGGGCGGAACAAGTGGTCTTCCCATTCTTGCACAGGCGCTTATTCAGGACAGAGACTACGAAGGCGCCCTGATGGCTTTTCACAGCTATATAGGCGGCCTGCCTGCCGAGGAGCAGGCGCTATATGAGGACATCTCTCTAGTTGGTTTACCTCGAGAGGTCAGGGCCTACAAATCTACCACACCGGATACCCGGGAGCGGTTCCTGAGAAATTTTTGGCTGGCGAAGGACCCTTTCAAAACATCAGGTGGCGCAATGCGCAGGGTGGAACACTATCGAAGGATTTGGCACGCGCGGGCCTTTTACGGAGAAAAGAAAAGCCCTTTTGACCGGCGAGGTGACGTCTACATCAGATATGGTGAACCTGACTACCGCTCCAACTGGATGGAATTGAATGCGCAAATGCCCCTGAATGTTCAGCGCATCCAGGAAAAAATGGCTTATCAGTTATATGGCAACTCCTCTCTGCCAATGACTTTTGTGGGACCAGTTTACCCGATTCGATCCATGCAAGTCTCAGAAACCTCTCTCCAGAACACCGATGCAGGCACGTCTTCTCAGCCCTTGTCCACGATAGACGAAACAGCTATAGGATTGGAAAGATATAAACCCATCACTTCGGGGGCCGATTGGTCATCCGTTCCGTGGGAAGTCTGGATTTATGCAGATATTGATGCAGGAATCGAAATCGCATTTACCGATGAATTCGGTTCCGGCGTATACGACTTCGCGCCAATTCCAACGCCAAGCCCAAGTGATATCGCAGAAGTGAATATGCAGCGCCAGGGTCCCATGCGAACCCTCCTGAACCAGATCAATGTTCACTCCCCTGCCGCCAGGATCAGTCGGATCGCAAGTAAGGAACCGGAACGTTACAGCTACACGATGCTGGAGCCCCTCGATTTCTATTACGAGGCCCTGTCATTTAAAGGGGAAGACGGGAAAATCGATTTGCAGATCAACGTGGCCTTGCCGATAGACAAGGTCGCTCGCCCCGAAGATGTTGATACTACAGTAATTGTAGAGAGAAGAATCGCGGTGATGGACAGCAGAATGGGGAAAATGCACAAACAAAAACACGCCCTTGCCGTGCCGATCTCGGATCACAACCTTGGGAGGAGTCTGCTTGCAATGGACAAATCGGATATGCACATTTCCCCAGGCACCTACCAGTTGGCTGTTGAAGCCTGGCGTAAGCATACTGACATGCTGCAGGTCTATCAGCAGACCATAGAACTTCCGAATTATCATGGACCTGGACTCATGATGAGCGATATTCAAATCGCTCAAAAAATCGTTGAGGCACAAGAAGGGTCGAACTCGAAATTCGTCAGGGGCAAGTGGGACATCCT
>CAVOEZ010000746.1:0-2786 GCA_963694355.1 Latescibacteria bacterium UBA2968
CTTTAATCTGGCGCATTTCCATCTCCAGAATTTCTATGGTCCAGGCCAATTCTTGAACGATTTTCAGGAAAAGGTAATGGTCCCCTGGCGCACGTTCTTGTCTTCCGCGGGATTCACCTGGCAGCGTTGTTATCCGATCATTTTTATTTCTGGACGCAATTGCAGTTCTTCATATCATATGGACACCTCGCACGTTGTCGCGTGGCAGATATCGGGCGTGAAGACATTTAACGGATACAAGAATCCTCGAGACTACGCATCGCTGGACGATGCTGTGAACAACCGGGATGCACTCAGAAGTGTGAATGGACCGCCCGATCACAATCCCGATGATGTGCTCTCCTACCGTATGGAAAAGGGAGACCTGCTCTGGAACCAGCTGCTCACACCCCACTGGGTCCCAGCGGGTGACGAGGTGGCCGTGAGTGTGAATATCTCGCACGGCGGCATCAGCCAGGGAGGCGATTTCTCTCCCAATGAAACTGCATTGAGAAAACGCTGGGAAGATCACCCGAAAGAAGCCTGGCTGGTCGATACCCGATACTGAGACCGAAGGTGTTCAGTGACAGAGGCGTGTGAATGTCCAAATTGAATAGAATCAGAAAACCAGAGGCGCTTTCAGGATGGCGTCTCAGGTTGCAAGAAATCATCTTCGAGGCAGACACGCCTACAGGAAAACTGTTTGACGAATTGCTTATCGCCAGCATCGCACTCAGCGTGGTTGTGGTGATGCTCGATAGCGTTTCAGCATTTCAGGAACAGTACGGTGACCTGCTGGTCATCGCCGAGTGGTCCTTTACCATCCTGTTCAGTATAGAGTATATCCTGCGTCTGATTTGTGTGGGCAGACGCCTTGGATACGCCACCAGCCTGTTCGGCATCGTGGATCTGCTGTCGATCCTACCCACCTATCTCAGTCTGTTTCTGCCTGGAACTCACTACCTGGTCGTGATTCGAGTGCTGCGAGTCCTCAGGATATTCAGGGTATTGAAGCTGGTGCAGTATGTGGGAGAATCCCGGTTGCTGATGCAGGCACTGTACTCCAGCCGTCGAAAGATCGCCGTTTTCCTTCTGGCCGTATTTACTCTGGTCGTCATTCTCGGTTCATTGATGTACGTAATTGAGGAAGAGGCACACGGATTCACGAGCATCCCGAGAAGCATTTATTGGGCGATCGTCACCCTGACAACAGTGGGATATGGTGACATTTCTCCACAGACTGCGCTGGGGCAGGCACTCGCCGCTGTTGTAATGATTCTGGGCTATAGCATCATCGCTGTGCCAACAGGAATCATTTCGGCCGAGCTTACCCAGGCGATCCGGGTACCCCCTGGAGATCATTCCACGACTGTCTGTCCGAAATGCGGTTCTAAAGGCCATGATACGGACGCGAAATTCTGCAAGCATTGCGGAGCCTCGGTTTAACCCCGTTCCCAGGATGGGAAGTCCCTGATTTGTCACCTTCCACACAGTCAGTGAGCGCCACAGGCATCCCCCGGTCAGCGACCTCCAAGTTCAGGTTAATGTTCGTCTCTCTGATGCTTTCTGCCTGCCTTGGCGCACCTTCAGGTACTCCGGACCAGCGGGCTGCGTACTACTGCGAGGCAGCACACGATGCCCTCGTGTTGGGCGACGATCAACGTTCCGTTTCCCTCTTTCGAAAAGCCGTTGAGGCCGATTCGTCCTCATTTGAAGGGTATCTCGGAATTGCCTCCGCAAGTATCCGCAGGCGGAAATTCGCTGACGCTGCGAGCACACTGCACAAAGCGAAGGGGGCTGCTGCCGAGAATGCTCTTCGCTGGGAGCGTTTGGGGAATGCGCTTGAACTTGCAAGGTCAGCAGAAGATGCGATAACAGCGTATGAAATGGCTCGTGTGTTGGACCCTCAAGAAGTTTCGCCACTGATTCGGCTGGGTGAGCTTCATCTTTCTCTGGGCAATGACGCATCCGCTCTGGATGCCTGCATGAAGGCAGTAGGTCTGGATCCCGACAACGTGTCCGTCCACTGGGCACTGGGGAGGATCCACTTCCGGAAAGGAAACCTGGACTCTGCAGCAACTCGTATGCGATTGGCGATAATTGGAGATCCGGACAATCCAGAAATCGTCTGTGATATGACCGGGGTTCTCCTCCAAATCGGTCGCTTTGAGGAAGGCACCGAAAGACTTCAACGCGTAGCCCGGGCACACCCGTATCACCTGAGGACACGGTACCTTCTTGGGCGGTCTCTCGCCGCGGCGAACAGGACAGACGAAGCCAGGGAGCAGTCCGAGGCATTCAAACGGCTAAGCCTTATCTACAATGAAATCCGCACATTCGAGCAACGGGCGGCAGAACGACCCGGTGCAGATACTTTCAGTACCCTCGCGCATCTTTACTCCAGTATAGGAAATGACAGTCTTGCGCAGGCCAATTACCGCAGGGCAATCGTGCTGGATCCGCTGGCAACCGCGCAGCAGGAAGGACACAGGATCGGATCATTTTGAAAGGATCTGCGCAAAAAGCTCGGGTTAAATTTCCTCCATCCCACATGCCAATATCCGCTCCGATCAATCCATTTGACCAGAACGGACGATTTCTGTATTATCGATGCCCTGCTCGAATCATCAAAATGCGGCATGCGGCGACGATGACCTTGAGTCGGCGGCGATCTTTTCATGGCTAACCGATTCTCTCCTAATTTCTGAATTTCCATTATCTTGACGCCCTCAACCCGGGTGTCAATCCACGGGGTCACCGAGGCATCAGATCCGCCCCATACGAAAGAACTCCAGGCGCATGGCACA
>CAVOEZ010000747.1:0-2783 GCA_963694355.1 Latescibacteria bacterium UBA2968
ATTGCCGATGCAACTCTTGAGAATGAGCACGGGCGCGTCGGTGGCCTCGCCCACGTGGTGTCCGATACCGATTTCCGGGCCGATATTACCGCCCTTGATAGTCATCCACTCGTTATTGAAAAGCCGCATGCCTCCGAGGCCGCTGCCCATCACACGCACATTCCGTACATCCTTGCGCTCGGTCCAGTTCCCGGCATCATCGACCAGGTAGGGGTACATCTTATTTGCTTTCACGGCGTTTTCGAGCGTACCCTCCTTCTCTCCGGCAACCCGGCCAAAACCCAGCATGTTGGACTGCCCCAACAGGATGTAGACTTGAACCGGCTTGGACATATCCGCCGACTTGCCGTCCGGGTCGGGAAGCTGCGTCGACTCCTCAGCGGCTGCGGCCGGGAAGACGAGCAGTGCCATCGCCAGGGCGGTAAGGGACAAAAGGGTTTTCATATTTCGTATCCGTGCAGTCATGTTTTCCATCCGGGTTCGTTATCATCACAGGAGGTAAGTGCAGCAAGACAGTCCAAGGCCAGACAGCCGGATGCAGTATAGGGAGTGATCTGCCAGGCTGTGAAGCGCTTCAACACTGGTGCACAATTCCTCATCACAGGGACGCTGTTGGGCTGCCGTGTGGCATTTCCGTCACGCTCTGAGTGTGACATGCAATCGGAATGCCGAGTCTGACCGCTAGGTGAAAGCCTCGGTGTAGTAGTGCAGCATTCCGGGGTAGCCCACGGTCATCGCAAACAGACAGAGGAGAACGATCGCTTCGTCCGGGCGACTAACATGACCAGGTGGATTCGTAAATGAGGTTGTCGACGCCCGATTATAGCTGGCAAGAACTGGCCAAGCAGTATTCTCGATTGGTCAACATCTCCGCCTGGTGGCTCAAGGCTTGAGTTCCTCAAGCATCTTCATTTGCACACCGATCGGTTGATCCAGGAATTGCTGAAAACGTTGATAGAATTCACTGGTGTCCCGGACATTCGCATACCGACTCAGTGCCTGCTGCCATCCCAGCCGCCCCACCATGGGATAGAACCTCTTTGTGTAGGCCTTTACGCTGCGGCTCTTCGAGCGATGAATCGCAAAGGCGACTGCCCACACTCCGGCGTCATATGCCAGATGCCGGTAGTACTTCTTAAGTTCCGGCTGCTCTTTTTCAAGCTTTTCGACATCTTCAAAGTCTTTCATCATGGCGTCGTCACCAACTGACTGGACCATCCTCATTGACTGGTTCATTGATTGGTCAAAGTCGACCCACTTGTTTCTGCCTCCAAGATAAAATGCCAGGAACTCGGCTCCACCCTCCGTCATCCAGGTTGGTGTCCTGGGAAAAGCCCGTTGAAAGACATGGGTGTATTCGTGGATTCCGCGAGTATACAGATAGGGAAAAGGAAAACCATGTGGATTGATGAACACCAGTTCCGCGAACGGAGGATCCGTATAGTCCACATACGAAAGATACGCTTCGGTCGAACCATCCCGGGCACGTTCAATAAGTGACGCGCCTGATCCCTTCAGACAATCAGTTATTCGATCTCTGCTATTGAGGTGCCGCCGGCGACAGAATGCCTCGACGATCGCTTGACCAATCTTCGGATCTTCGAGTTCGTCGGACTGTTGGCCAATGATGTAAACTTGTACCGGCCCATAGTTGCCCAGGTAGTCACGAGCCTTGTCGATTCCTGCCTTCACCGTGTCAAACCACTTCTGTTCGTAATTTTCGTTGCGAACGTACGTCGGCGGCTGCTTAATACGGGTCAGCAACTTCTCTTCCTGGCTCTCCTGAGCAGAAGCGAAATCCGCGCAGGCATGCAAGGCAATAACGAGCAGACAGAGAAAACGAATCATCGCAAGCACAGCTCCTTCTCCTCTCTCAGCCCGGACTAGCGGGACAGACAACATTTTCATCTCAGAGACCTGCTTCTGGCGCATTGATCTTCCTGCTCTGCTCGGGTACTTCCAGCCTCGGCGCCAAGGCGCCGCGGTAGTCGCGTGACCAGTGGCAACCGCCTTGCTGTCCCCACAGCCGATCGCAGCGAGTACCAGCAGGCAGCTAAAGAGTCGTTTCATGATAGACCTGAAGATCCGAAACAAGAATTCCGCTGGCCTGATTGTAGCCACTCCCTACCGCCGCTACCGAAGACCCTGCCGGTAGAACCCCCACTTCCGCCTGAATCAGGACGGCAGACTGTTCGACATCCCGAAGCGCCTGTCACCAGGCCTGTTGGTGGGAAAGCGATTAGCCGTATTAATGGCTGACATTGTCATTGCGTCACGGGGTCGGTTACGATTGGTTTGCATGACTGATTCACATGCACAACCGCCACCGGCGATGCAGAAAAACAAGGATCAATGCACCAGCACCGGAGTCATTATGAAAACGATAATTTGGGTCTCACTCTGTCTTGCATGCTGGTTGACCGCTTGTGCTTCAGCCTGGGGCGAGAACTGGACACGTTTCCGTGGCCCGACGGGTCAAGGAATTTCAAGCGAGACGAATCTGCCGGTCACATGGTCCGCGACCCAGAATATCAAGTGGAAGACGCCCCTCCCCGGCAAAGGGTGGTCGTCACCGATTGTCTTTGAGGATCATCTGTTTCTCACAGCATCAACCGAAGAGGGTGTGTCGTGTCGAGTGATCTGCATCCATCGCAAGGATGGGAGCATTGCGTGGACAACAGAAGTCCATCGTCAAAAGCCAGGGGCGATGAGGAAGCAGAACTCGTACGCCACGCCGACGCCCGTGACTGACGGCAAACACGTCTATTCAGTCTTTTATGACG
>CAVOEZ010000748.1:0-2783 GCA_963694355.1 Latescibacteria bacterium UBA2968
TGCGCCGTGGGTATTATCATTAGGATTGTTTCAACCCCTACGCACGGTTGCAAACGGAGACCCTTCGGATGAAGATTTTGCTTGTTGATGATGAGCCGGACATCCTGTTGCTATACAGGCAAATGCTCGAGGGCAATGGGTATGAGGTGACTGAAGCGAGAAATGGAAGAGAAGTGCTGAAAAAGATATCCGATGAGGTTTTTGATCTGGTGGTGATGGATCTGCATATGCCCAAGATGGACGGCTTCGAAACAGTGAGGGAAATGCGGAAGGATGGCCAGCGAGTACCCATCATCGTGATGACAGGACACTACCCGGAGGATGTGGTAGAAGAGCGAACACAAGGGTTGGGTGTCGAGGCTGTGCTGAGGAAGCCGGTAATGATCACGACTTTGATGAATGAGGTGAACAGAATGCTGGATGCCCGGGATTGAATCTGTCCAGGGACTGTCTTATGACCATTTGAAACAATAACCCACACCGCGAACCGTTGTAATCGCTTCGCCCATATCCTCCAGTTTCGATCGAAGCCTCCGAATATGGACATCTACGGTGCGCATCCCGCCATAGTAGTCGTATCCCCAAATATTGTCCAGCAGATCTGAACGCGTGAATACCCGTCCTTTGTGAGTGACCAGGTGCTTGAGGAGTTCATACTCTTTCAGGGTCAGGTCGATGATGGATCCGTTTACCCTGACTTCATATCTTTCAAGATTTATTACCAGATGGCCAATTTTGAGGAACTGGTCATTCTCTGGCCGATCTGTATCCCAGAGAACCAGCCGAATTCTGGCCTCAATTTGCCGCAAGCTGCAGGGCTTTGCGATGAAGTCCTGAATGCCGGCCGAGAAATCGAGTTGTATCGCATCCGATTCCTCAACAACTGTAACAATTGGAAGCGTGCTGTATTGTGGGAGGTTTCTCATGCCCTGCACCAGAGACAACAGGCGATCAGGTGAACTGCCCGGATCGATCAATACGAGGTCCAATGCGAAACCCTGCCGAAGCAGGTCTGGCATCGCAGATTTGTCCTCGACGACGACCTGATGTACGATGTGACCAATGAATTCCAGGTCCGATTTTAGGCTGGCCCCGTGAATGTCGTCAGAAATAAGGAGTAGTCTTGCCATGAGTTTTCTACGGGTGTGTTGGTGATCTACGGTGAGGCCTAAATAAACTGGGCAGGCGGTCGAAGTATAGGGACGGGTCAGTTCCTGTCAAGAGGAATTTGCTTTATGGTGGGACGTGCGTTAGGCACGGATTCAAAGGGGATTTATTGCAGATGCGGAGATTGATCGCTTGAGTTTCTGAGGAATGATCGGGTAAAAAAGTAAAGGGACCGAGGCTTTAGGGCTTCGGTCCCTTCTTTTCGACCACGGTTATAATATAATACATTCAGCTGAAAAAGTCAATCCATTTAAGTTGTTTAATTACAGGTATTTGTATTGACTTTTCTGGGTTTGTTTGTTAAAATTGTCTGGTAAGGCACCAACCCGGATCGAGGTACCGGATCGAGGTAATCGATTTGCAACCTCTTGCCCAGGAGGGATGTATGGTTGAGGGACCGTCTGTTTGCAGAAAAAGATGTTGTATCGGCTGCGGGAAGCCCATCCCATCGGACCGAATTTCGGCAATTCCGGACGTCCAGACGTGTGTGACGTGTCAGGAAAGTGTGGAGCTGTTGAGGCGATTGGACCTTGAGCCTCAGCCTCCTGAAGATCCGGAGGATATGGCTACCCAGAACGAGGTGAAGATGGATGGTTCCAGGGTTCTGGTTGGGGCGTGGACGGCAAATTTCATGGACGTGGTTGCCCGAGGCAACGAGGTCCGTGGACTGATCGAGAAGGGCGAGGTCAAAAGGGCCAGAGCGCTCATTCAAGCCCTCCCGGTCGAAGAGCAGGCCGCCGTGGTTGTAATGGATGAAGATCCTGAGGAAGCGCTTTCCATGACGGGAATGGACGAGGAGGGCACACCAGGATATAGCGGGGCCGTTGCTGCGCATCTCCCCACCGAATTGCTTGCCGGGATGGTTGCGTTTGACCCGGAGGAGGAACGATTCAATATGGAACTGATGTCGGCAATGACAACCGGGACATTCAAGCGAGCCATGGAGGGAACTCTGGAACCTCTGGACAATGCGGAACTCAGGTCCGATGTAGCCTGGGAATGGCTCCGGGCCCTGGCCGAGGTGAAAAGCGCGGACAAGCGCACACAACTGCTGCGTGGTGTGGACCCGTCGGTTCTCGAGGAGGCGCTGCTTACCCGGATGGGCCATTTGAATTTGAATGAGACCGCGTTTTCAGGCGAAGCTGACGGCATGGGGGTGAACGTGTCGCGATTTCGACTTTTCTCAGGTGATGGAACGGCAGGACTTCGCCTCAGTTCATTGGTGGAGGATCCTGAAGTCGGTCGAGTTCTTGATACACTGTATGAATCCGATTCAGCATTGCTCAGCCATCTGATACGGGGAGCCCGGGAAAGGCAACTGGATCAGATGCCCAGGGAGGACTCGGAATGAATCCGCTGGCGCGTTTGGATTTGCGAAAATTCCGGGTCGACTCCGAGAGTTTCGCAGGTCAGGCCCTGGACCTGGGCGTGAAGTTCAGGAAGCTTGACAAGGATGTGGCAGATGGCCTGCTTGTTTTTCTGCGGCTCAAAGGGACAGAGTTGGGCAGAAAAAACCGGACTGGAATTGGCATTACGAACGATTTGCTGACCCGCGCTGTCAGGCAGGTGCTTGCGTGCATCGATCTGGGGTTACTTGACCTTTCGGGTGGTGACCT
>CAVOEZ010000749.1:0-2780 GCA_963694355.1 Latescibacteria bacterium UBA2968
TCCATCAGCAGCAGCACCGGAGACGTGAAGAGCGCCCGGGCAACCGCCACCTTCTGCTGCATACCTCGCGACATGTCTTCGAGCGGCTGATCTACTCTATCTTCATCAAATCCCATTTCCGAGAGAATCCCAACGCACTTCTTTCTTGCCTCCCTGACGGGTATGCCGTAGAGCCGGGCCGCGTAGCTGAGATTTTCCCACGCCGATAGCTTCTTGAAGAATGCCGCATCAACTGACACGCGGTTGATGTGCTTGCGCACCGTCATAGTGTCCTGATTCACATCGAGACCAAAGATCCTTGCTCTCCCGGTGTCGGGAAATACAAGCGTCGACAGGATTCTGATCAGAGTAGACTTGCCGGACCCATTCGGGCCCAGTATGCCGAATATTTCACCTTTCGGAACTTCGAATGTGACATCCTCTACTGCGACGATTTCTTTTCGTTTTCGTTTGAACCTGCCAAAAAAACCATCATCTCTGATCTTGGAAGGTACCCGGAATATCTTGCTTAAATTCTCACATTGAATAGCGGCTGCGGTCAAATCAATTTCCAACCATGTGCTCCATTCGGTTAATTTTGAGAAACGACCACCCAAATTCAGGAATTGACTTGAAAATGAGCACGCATTGAAAAGAAAAAGACGCGCTCGATGAGCGCATCTTTTTCGTCAGCATGTCTGAGCTTTTTCAACAACATCCTTGAGAGGGACATCCTCCTCTCTGGGCAGGTAGAAACTCAGAGGATCACTCACAGCGCCGAGGAGCTGCCGCTGAACGGGACTGGCTCTCGCGATCAGTGTTTCAGGCATTTCAACATAATCCATGGGTTTTACCCACCGATATGCATACCCGAAAAACAGGGTCTTCCGCAGCGAGTCGGACCAGTTGCATCCCACGCCGTGCCAGGTCCTTTGCTCGAAAAGAAACGCAGTTCCTGGCTTGACATTCATCGATATTGCACCGTGAGCGATTCCGGTTTCGGGATCAACAGGTGGTGGCCCATTCAACCGGTTGCTTCCGGGAACAAGGACTGTGGCGCCCGTGGCAGGATCGGTCTGATCACTGATGGCATAGGCTACTTTTAGCCAGATGCGAGGGTGGGGCTCTGCCATCTCCCTGCAGGACGTACCCCCATCGCGGTGCAGGCCAACTCCGAGGTGACTGGTATTTTCAGGACGGTCCTGGGTTGGCAAGACGATCAAATGTGAAGTGATCATCTGAATGTTCCAGCCCAGTATGCCGCAAACAAGTGAGAAGGTCACGGGCCAGTCCAGCAATTTCAGGAATGCATCGTGAGTAAGGATGCAGTTGCGGAGATTGAGTTTGCCCCCGGGCTCTAGCCCACCGGCGTCGCCCTGCTTCTTGTAGAGCTCGTCTATCACTTCATTCAGACTGAAAACGATCTCCGGAGGAAGCGCATTTTCGACAATGAGATAGCCGTGATCGTCAAAGAATGAACGTTGGTCATCGGAGAAGGTCGTCGAAGCGTCAGGCTCAGTTAGTCTTGAATCCATTGAGGTAGTGACCTTCCGGGATGATCTGGAAAACAGTGCAGGACACTGATCAACCCTTACTTTTCTTTTTCAACCCTTCATACGAATTTTTGTCGTTCACCTCAGTGGACACAGGAAGTCCCAGGTCTCTCCACCCCTGTACCAAAACTTCCCCCGTTTGCTGATTTCGTTTCCCACCAAATCCGCCCTGTATATTCTTTAGCTTGGAGAAGCCCGCCCGTTCGAGGATTTCTGCCGCCATCTGTGATCTCGCACCAACCTGGCACCCGCAAAATATCGTTTTCGCCTTGTCCAGGATCTGTTCTGCGACCTGCTGAAAGTCGTCATTCTGGGCCATCCCCATTGCCGGATCGGGAACGGCTACGGGGATATTTATGGCGCCTTCAGGGTGTCCTTGCGCGAACTCCATTTCGGTTCGCACGTCCAGATAAACAGCCTCCGGGTCCTGGTCTAGTCCGGCCTTGGCTTCGGTTGGATCAATCTGTTCAATCGGCATAATTTAGGCTCCAGAGTTTTTCGGTATTTCAAAAATGTTCGGGTGATCTGATTGGATCATTCAGGATTCCTGGCTGAAATAGGAATCGAATAGTGGCCGCATTGCAGCCAGTTGGTCTTCTACTTCGAAGGAAAACCGCAGTGCGAAAAAAACGAGAATCACAAGGGCATTGACGGCAGCGTCCTGACTGATGGCCGCACGTATCCGATCGGCCATTGCGCTGTTCAGTTTTTGAAGTTCCTCGTAAAACAACTTCAGACCCTCGAGTTTCATGTCCGGTTCTCCTCCGGATTCATACACGAAATATTGAGAGAGCAAATACATCGACGATGCCCTGTACATGGTTTCCGCACCATTGGCCATCGGAAGATGAAAACGGGCCATAGGTTTGAAGAGCGCCGTCCGCGGACATCCACTGGTGGCCATGATCAAACCCATCAAAGAACTCACACCCTCCTGGGCACTGGCCTCCTTCACAACCGTCCTTGCGGGTGTTTCCGCTTCTACGCGGAGCATCTCGTGGGAGACGATGTCCTCGAATTTCGTCACCAGCTTGACCAGCCTCACGGACAGCGGACAGTGAGGGTGCTCATCCGGATTCAATGGGCAATTTGGACACTGGTGAAACTCCAGGCGGGTCCATTCTGGCAGGGCTTCGGTAACCGGCTCAACCGGATCCAGACTGTGTTCGTCCAGTTCGACCTCAAAAACCTCTTCGCGGTCAGCCGGCAAAATGAACCTGTATTTGAATTTTAATGGTGGCACAGTCA
>CAVOEZ010000750.1:0-2778 GCA_963694355.1 Latescibacteria bacterium UBA2968
GTCGCTGGTTCGAAGGCAAGCAAGCCGCCCTCAGCTTCCGATTCGATGATTCTCACACCACGCACATCGAGAAAGCGCTCCCCATCCTGAATGAATTCGGGTGTGTTGGAACCTTTCTGATCAATCCCGGTAATCCCAGATACGCGACCTATCGAACCGAATGGGAGCATACCGTCCTTGAACAAGGTCACGAGCTCGGTGATCACACCATGAATCACAGAGGTGCCAAAACGGACGCTGATGCGGAGGAGCAGATTGGCGAATGTGCTGAACATATTTGGAATCTTCAAAAAGAAAGGAGCAAGGTACTGGCATTTCAGCAGGGCGGCGCCACCACCTGGTTGCAGCGCAAGCCCATGGAGTTCTTCCTCAAGAAGTACCATCTCTTCGAACCCGGCCGCTCCATGTCCTGCAGCGAATCCTACAAGCAGTTCAGCGCCGATGCCTTCAGAAATCGCCTCGACGATGTCATCAAAAACGGCGAATGGATGGAATCGCATTTTCACGGAATTGACGACACGCACCTCTACATTTCTTCACCTGTATTTCGTGAATTGCTGGAGTACGCCCGAACGCGCAGTTCGGTCGTGTGGCAAGCCGGAATGGCTGCGATCCACAAATATCAGATGGCGCGAGATCAATCTTCCATCATCGTGCAAATCGCCGGCCCTGACGAAATTGCAGTGCACCTCACGTGTGCTACCGATTCGGCCTACTATGACCAGAACCTGACACTGGAACTCGAATTGCAGAATGGTATCGGCGAAGTCAGCATCGAAAACGCCCGGGGAGAACAATTGTCGTGCGACCACATCTCGAAAGAGAACACTATTGTTCTTCAGGTAAATGTGCCGCCAGAAAGCGATGTCCTCCGGATTAACGCGCAAGGACTGGGAGAACTGTACGAGAACGTTCACGGACCTGAGTTGCCATCGCCTGGCCCACACCCTTATCTCTTTTTCAACTCCAGCGATATCCCCAAACTGAAAGCGAAATCGACAACCCGGGTCGCCTCGGCGATGTGGGAAGAAATCCAATCGGAAGGGAATCGCCTCCTGGAGTCAGCACCCGAGAAACCAGGGGACACACCTGATTGGGAACAGGCCAGGGACGGTTCGAGCAGAATACGCGTCCTGGGTTTTCTCGGAGCGGTCACAGGAGACGCGTCCTATACGGAGCGTGCAATACCTGAGATCGTGACAATCCTCGCTGCAGACCGATGGAACCATCCCCTTAACAAGGGTGACGCGGACCTCGTAAGCGCAGAAATCACCTGCAGCCTTGGACTCGCCTTTGACTGGCTCCACGACACCTTGCCTGAGGACCTTCGAGAGAAAATGAAGGAAGCCATCGTCAGTCGGGGTCTGGAGCCAATTGTCAAAGATATCGGAGAAGATGTCTGGTGGTCTATCTGGTACCGTGGGAACTGGGGATCCGTCATCTGCGGTCAGTCCGGAGTGGCCGCCCTGGCGATTCTAGAGGAGGAACCCAGAGCGGCCGATTGGGTACGACTCTTCAGACAAAAAATCTGGGTGTTCGGGCAGGCGCTTGGCGAGGACGGCAGCTGGGGAGAAAGTGTCTCCTACGGGTGTTACGCGTGGTCAAATGCAACCTTGCTCATGGACGCACTTCACCACCTCTCAAAAGGAAAGATCAACCTTTTCGACAACGATCGCCTGAGACATCTTCCCGAGTGGTTCATCCACTTCCTCCTTCCTGATGAAACAGGATTTGTCCCATTTGCCAACTGTGGTCGTGGAACCACGTTTCGCGGCCAATACCTGCACCGTCTTGCTGGGGAATACCAGGATGGAAAGGCAGCCTGGATCGCGAACATTATGTCAGCTCGAGGGGGTGGTCCAAACGTCTTCGGATTTCTGTGGTGCGACCCCGACCTGGAGCCGGAGCCACCTGAAGACCTGCCCCTGACAAAGATATTCCACCACACAGATTGGGGTGTGTTCCGGAGCGGATGGAACGGCAAGGACGGAACCCTCTTCGCACTCAAGGGCGGCCAGAAGGACTGGGACCACTATCACCACGACACGAACCACTTCGCGCTCTGGTCAAGAGGACAACCGTTGATCACGGATCTCCTGTATCCACACGTCATCTGGGGATGCGAGACGGAGGCCCACAATACGGTGAAGGTGAACGGGAAAGATCAAAGAGGAGTGGTTCGCCTCCAGGGGTGTCGGGGAAAGCCCGATCACAGAGGCGTCCTGGGAGGAATAGTAGACACGCCTATCTACTCGCGGCTGGTTGGGGACGCCTCGCTGGCGTATGAGATCGAAGACGTAAACAGCTTTCTTCGGGAAGTGATCTATCTCCGTGAAACCGAGAACGCCAAAGAGTATTTCGTCCTCTTTGACGATATCGACACGACGGGAGCCTATCCGATCGACTGGCATCTGAACACATATGGCCGCCTGGATGTGTCAGGCAACTCGATAACCATCTCTCAAGAAGACGCTGCGGTAGACGTAGACCTGATCAGCCCCACAAAATTTGAGCACGCGATCGAGACGAGGACGCTCGAAGAAGCCGGCGCGCCCGAACCCTTCCACGGTGTGGAAGACATCAAGACGCTTCGGATCCGGCCCGACGAGGAGAAGGATCGAACCTTCTTTCTCTCAGTCCTCAGCCCCAGGGGCAGTCAAGACCCAAAGCAACTTCATGTCGAATCTCTCATCGCAGATAATGCCATCGGTGTACGTATTGTACAGAACGACGTGGAAGACTTTGTCTTATTTGCTCTTGAAGATCCAGAAGCAGAAC
>CAVOEZ010000751.1:0-2775 GCA_963694355.1 Latescibacteria bacterium UBA2968
TGTTCGCGTAAACCTCCATCACCGCCTTTGCCGCCGCCAGCCCAAGCGTATCACCACCAAAAGTAGAGGAAATGACTGCTTCCTGAACCGTCTCCATTACGGCTTTGCGTCCAACAAAGCAGGAAAGCGGCACACCATTTGAAATCCCTTTGGCGAATACGGCCAGATCGGGAGTCACTCCGAAATACTCCTGTGCGCCTGCACGTCTCAGCCGGAACCCCATAACGATCTCATCAAAGATCAGGACTGCTCCATACTTGTCTGTTAGTTTCCGGAGATCCTTCAGGAATTCATGGCCTTTTTCTATGTCTCCATAGCCGCACGCCACACTCACGGCTGCCACACTGCCCGGATTGGCCTCCAGGTATTCTTCGAATGGCTTAGCATCTCCCCAGGGCAGGCCGGTATAGGTTGCTCGTGTAGCTTCCGGAACGCCTGTCTTGCTCATGGTGTTGATCCACCCGTGATACCCACACGTCACGATCTGATCTCGACCCGTGTAGGTCCGGGCAAGCCTGTGTGTTGCGGCCATTGCCTCTCCGCCGGTCTTCAGAAAGCGTACCTGCTCTGCGCAGGGCAGTACTTTGACCAGTTCTTCTGCTACCTCAACTTCCAGTGGGTGAGGATAGCTGAACACGATCCCGCTTTCCAGCTGTCTGCGAATCGCCTCGTCAACGGCGGGGTATCGGTATCCGAGCGAGATCGGTCCAAGGCCATTCCTGAAATCGATATATTCGTTGCCATCTAGATCCCAGACGCGGCAGCCCTCTCCGCGAACCAGATAGCATGGCTCCACACCGCGCATGCTCTCTCTGGGTGCTTTGGAGTGCGTCTGTGTTCCCATTGGGATCACCTTTGCCGCCCTGTCGAACAACTCCCACGACTGTTCCACGGTTCTCCCGGCTTCCGTCGCCATCGATCCACCCTCCTCAATGATATACCGAAATGTTCATGCTGTGCTGTTACCAAATAGCTGTCCAAAGATCAGTAACCGTGAATGCTGTGCCCACCCCCCGGGAACCAGATCACATCTACCACCAGCGAAAAAGCCACACCTGTAGAATACCCGATCAATACGCCCAGGAAAAACGGGCTGTATTTCCTGTACAATGCCGCTCCGCCGATCCTCAGAATGAGAAACTTAATCGCCCAGGCGATAAACACCGAAAAGACCGTGTATCTAACCGAAGTACCGGTACCACCCAGTGCGAATCCGACCGGATGGAACGGCCACCACGGAAAACGATACTTCAGGAATGTCAGGAGCGACATCACAGCGGCCCCCGTCCCGAACAGAGTCAATTGGAACGTGTCCGGCGGCTCCGGATTGTTCATCTGTGTCAGTACACCGGAGAATCCGGACTTGCTGTAACGCGTAAAGGGATAATCATTAAAATTGAAGGCGCCGTAAGTGTATCCAAGGTAGAGCGTGTAGAGAACCGATACGACCGATCCAGCAACAAAAGCGAACATAATCCCTGCCAGAACACCACGCCGACCACCCTTTGGACACACATCCGCAATTTTGGCCCCATGCGTCACGGCAGGCATAAACAATCCTTTGCCGTACGAGGCGACGGCATTGGAAAAGGCGAGCATGGTCAAACTCGAACCCGAGAGATTCTGAGAACCGATCGCCGATGTCACGAATCGCTGCGGTCCAACAGGCATGCTCACAAACACCAGACCCACATCAGATACGATACGAGACACGCCGATATACAGGACATAGGTCGCGAATACGAACAGACAGGACAGACCGATGCCCATGCCGGCCTTATATAACCAGCCAACCGCGATTACCACACAGATCAGAAATCCGAAAACAGCAGTACGATACCGCATCATCTCATCGTTGTCATCAAGGGCGGTCTTTTGGCCTAGAGCCTCCTGAACCACCATCTTCAAATGACCTCTCGCAGTCCATAACCCCCAGAACACCATGGCGAAAAACGCGCCCAGCGGAATCCACTGAAAATCCGCCGAAGCGTGAGCCCACGAACTGGCGTTGAAACCCAGTCGGTTGAGAATCCCGCTACGAAGGATAAAGACCAGATCGAAAAACCACAGGCTGAACAGAACATCGATATTCGCGAAATAACAGAAAGAAATCGTGAACATGTTGATCCGCGTCCAGAGCCCGGGGAAATATCGTTCGAACTTCACCCAGGGACCCGAACGGATATTCGGGACTTCGGGAAACCCGGGAATGAAGTAACCGATCATGTTCCAGCTCAAGATCCCGAACGCAATTGCAAACCCGATCCAGAACAGACGCGGAAAATCCATGGTCTCCGCATGTGAGGTCAGATCTAGAACCGGACGGAGAATGGGGTAGGTAAGCCGTTCGCTCTCAACCCACTGTTTTCGGAGTAGAACAGCAACGCATACGGATCCTACGAACAGGGCCGTAATCAGGATCATCCATGACACCACAGGCACGAACCACACTGCCCAGGGAATGGACTCTCCGGGAGGCAACCCTCCGAACAAGTGATCCAGCGTCCCGTTCAAATTTCGAGGCGCAAGCCACTCGGGAATGTAGGGATGAAAAAACTCCGCCCACTGATTTTCAGGTGTGGCGAAGTAGAAGGGTGCGGCAATCGCGCCCAGAAAATATCCGGTTAATCCAACAGAAGGAATGGCACCGCCCACAAGGCCGCCTGCCAGAACCACCATCAACTCCGTTTGCGTGAGGGCGCTTCCCGGCGCCAGCCACCTGCAAACCGGGTTGATGATCAACACCAGAAGCAGATAAACCAGCAGGGCCCCCAT
>CAVOEZ010000752.1:0-2765 GCA_963694355.1 Latescibacteria bacterium UBA2968
TGGTTCCGCATTGATGAACGCTTCCGTCCAGAACGATCTCCAAATGGCAGAATGGCTTCTCGAGGCGGGCGCAGATCCGAACGGTTATATCGACTCTTCCGGAACGCCTGCCTCCAGGGCGAACACGGATGAAATGAGAGGTCTCCTCTACGGCTACGGTGGAAAAGCCAAAGCCCTCTGGGGGTATCTTCAGGAGGGCGATCTCGAAACGGCGGCAGCGGTCCTTCGCTACGTCGACGATCCGTTCACAGAAGAGAACGATGAGTATCTCCAAACCCCTTACACGGCCATCGTAAGTGGATGCAGACGACGCATGGACAAAGACCTGTCCACGACTGCCCACTACGCCCTCTTGCGTCTGTTTCTCCAGAGAAAGTATCCGATGCCGAAGGTCCTCACATCATGTAAGAGCTATCTCTACCACGTGCCGGACATAACTGCTCAACTGTTGGGGAACGGACTGGACCCGAACCTTCCCGACTGGCAACGTCGTACACCTCTTCACGACCTCGCCGGCGGAGATCACGGATATGAGGAAGAACAAATCCTACGCTTCCTGGAGCACGGCGCAGACATCAACGCAATAGAAGAAGTTTCTCTGTCAACGCCTCTGGGCACCGCTGCAAGAGCCGGCAAACTATCCCACGTAAAACTCCTCCTGAAAAAAGGGGCAGACCCGAACCTCTCGGGCGCTCCCTGGTCCACACCCCTCGCCTGGGCTCTTCGCCGCGGCCACACAGAAGTAGCTGAATTCCTCAAACAACAAGGCGCAAAAGAATAGGGTATTTACACTAAACGCGATCCTGTCGTCTCCTCACTCCGATGGACAAGCCCACAAACCCTTGCTAATATTTACTAGCTCCGTGCGTTCGAGCGGGACCGAAGGTCCCTGTCGAGAATACAGGCTCACGGGATCAGACGTTGAATTCTCATCGAAAATTTCTCCCTCGCTTCTTCCTCCCAATTCCCGTATCCTCCACAATGCATTTCCTGACCACCGCATTCCACCGGACATCGGACATCGGACTTCGGACGCATTTAGATCTTATGCTCTCACCAATCCAGCTAAGTCTGTTCAAGAATTCCCTTGAATCCCTCGTAGACGAAATGGCGCTCACAATCGTCCGCACCGCCTATTCTACCACACTCAAAAACGCAATGGACTTCTCCACGGGACTGTGCGACAAAGACGGCGCGCTCATCGCCCAGGGACTCTGTATCCCGCTCCACCTGGGCAGTCTCCCGGACGGAATGGACGCGATCCTCCACAAGTTCGCAGGAGACATAAACGAAGGCGATCTCTTCATCCTGAACGATCCCTACGAGGGCGGCACGCATCTCCCCGACATCTACCTCTACAAACCGGTTTACGTGAGCGGAAGTCTACTGGGCTTTCTGGCCACAATCGCCCACCACGCCGATATCGGTGGACGTGTCGCTGGGGGAAACGCCTGTGACTCCACAGAAATCTTCCAGGAAGGTCTCCGAATCCCTCCCTTGAAGCTCTACGAATCCGGGAGACCGGTCAAAGCGATCTTCGACGTCATCGAGAAAAATGTCAGAGTTCCCCGCAATGTGCTTGGCGATCTCCGGGCGCAGCTCGCCGCCTGTCACATTGGAGAAGGTGTATTGAAAAAGATAGCCCGGGAACATGGACTCAAAACCCTTGCGAACGGCTTCGACCAGCTCCTGGAATACTCCGAGCGCCTCACGCGCGCGGAAATCGCTGAGTTCCCCGATGGGACATACACCTTCACCGATCATATAGACGATGACGGGATCGACCCGGATCCCATTCCGATCGTGGTCACACTCAACGTCTCAGGCGATCGCTTCGAGGCGGACTTTACCGGAACATCGCCTCAGGTGAAAGGTGCGATCAACTGTACCCTCTCCTTCACCAAATCGGTTGTCTACGGCTGCCTCCGGTCCGTCATGAAGGCCGATATCCCTACAAACCACGGATTCTTCAAGGCGCTGGACATCCGCGTGCCATCCGCATCACTCGCCAATCCGGAATCCCCCGCGCCAGTCGCTGCACGCGGGCTCACCGGAATGCGGCTGTCGAACACCGTAATGGGTGCGCTCGCACAGATGCTTCCTGACACAGTTCCTGCCTGCGAGGCGGGTGGCGAAACAGGGATCAGCATTGCCGGCTACACAAAGGACCGCACGCCCTTCGCCTTTATCGAATTCCTGCTCTGCGGCTGGGGTGGCCGTCCCGATGCAGACGGTATCGACGGCTGTGCCAGCATCGTGGTCAACACCGCCAACAATCCAGTTGAAGTCATCGAAAAAGATCACCCGATTCAGATCCTGAAATATGAATACGTTCCGAACTCCGGAGGGGTGGGCAAACACAGGGGTGCGCTCGCCATCGCGCGTTCCTACCGCTTCACGGAAGATGAGGGCATCCTCCAGTTGCGCTCCGATCGCACGCGCTTCTCCCCCTATGGCCTCTCTGGTGGTGGACCGGGAGCGCTCGCACACACGACCATGATTTCCGGAGGCGACCCCATAGAACTCCCGTCCAAAACACTCCTGCCCATTCGCCAGGGAGATATCCTTCACCACAACCTGACCGGTGGCGGCGGCTGGGGCGTACCATTTCAACGCGACCCCGATCTTGTTCTCCATGATGTCCGAAACGAAAAAATCTCTCTCGACTCTGCCTACACCGACTACGGCGTATCCATCGACCCGAACACATGGACAATTCAAGAGAACGATACGGCCAAACTGAGATCTCGATCAACCGAATCCTG
>CAVOEZ010000753.1:0-2765 GCA_963694355.1 Latescibacteria bacterium UBA2968
TGGCAAACAGTGGATCGTTCGGCTCGCCGATGGTCCTGTCGGTGATATCTATCTTTGCGGTTCCGGCGTGCAGTTGGGTCATTTCGATTGCGCCTCGATCTATGGTTTTCTGAAAAGGGCTAACTAATTGTAAAACGCGTTTTCCTGAAGAAGCTCCAGTACGTATAGCATGGTGTCGACACTGATGTCCGGTCCAATGGAGTGCGGGCCGATGATATATCCGCCGCCCTCGCCCCCTGTCAGCAGGTGCAACACGTGGCTTCGTATCTCGTCTCGATCACCCCGGGGGAGGATGTCGCAATTGTCGAGGCCGCCCACCAGTACGAGTTTGTTTCCGTATTTCTCCCGGATCTCCACAGCGTCCATCCCCGAGCGATATTCTACGGGATTGATGACGTTGATACCGGCGTCGATCCACATATCCAGGAGCGGCAGGACATTGCCGTCGGCGTGGTGCATTACGAATCGCGCGCCGGCTTCGCGGTAGGCAGTGACCATTTTTCGTAAGGGCGGAAGAAAGAGGCGCTCGTAGATATCGGGACCCACCATCGGTCCCAGGTTACCGGCGACATCGTCGTTTATCTGGATGGCATCCAGATTCCATCGGCGGATCGATTCGACCCCTACCTTTATCATATGATCCGTAACTCGATCGACCAGAGCGGTTACCCAGGATGGATCGTCCATAATGTCTATCCAGAACTGTTCGTCTCCGCGCAAAAATGTGGTGCGAAGGTATGGCCCACCAGTTTTGCAGAACAGGTAATGGTCTTGGTGCAGTGCGGGGTTGAAGCGATTCTCGTATCGGCTGTCCTTTTCCGGGTCCTCAAACTCGATGGTATCCGGATCGATGCGTTTCGGCAGGGCGGCTTCGAGCAGTTCCTGATAGTAGGCGCCTTCCCTTGTCCGCTGGACCTGTCCCCAGCCATTTCGTGCGACCCGGTGCCCTCCCGCATCTTCGAGAACCGAGGTACGGGACGGCCACGGCGATTCGTCTGCGACCACAACGTGCAGGTCGTTTCCGAAATGTCGCATGGGTTCTGTGTCCGGAAACCGCTCCGCGAAAGCCTCGCAGAACCCCGGCCAGAAGTGATCCCAGGATCGCGGTAAGCGATCGGCTTCGCGAAATTCCAGCGCCGCCAGCACTCTTTCTCTTCCGGTCACGGAATCAACCCCTTTGGATCCTTGAACGTGAAGTGCTCAGAAGGATGGGCGAGCCTTTCAGACGAAGCCTGAAAAAGCGAACTATCCATTCCAGTTTCGCCATACTGCCGCATACTGTCCACAGTCGAATGTGATGTCAGAACCGTGGATCCACCATCTGTTCGCCAGTCCGGGCAACATCGACAGAATGGGTGTCGTTGAGTCGGACAGGGCATCCCACTGGTGAATTTCATCGCCCACCTGGAGAAGGAACAAGCCCGGTCTATCTGCAAAAAGTACTTTCGATGTGTTTTCGGGAAGATGGAGATCGGACGATGAAAGTGTTCCGGCCCTGGTGTTGAACACGAGCAGGTCTTGTCCGCTCTGGAACAGCCATTGATCGTTCTCGAGCGGTCCGTGACAATGAATCGTGTCAACGCCTTCCGGGCCCTCCGCCTTCTTCGTGATTTCCATTGTGTCCTGATCCATCAGTACGGCGAATGCGGTGTTGTGCACAGGTGTGGCAGTCAGACAATCCGACAGGAAAGAGGACCCTGCAACGAGCTCACCGGACGATTTGTCGTAGACTGGGTTGAGCACGTGCCGGGAAGGCATCGATGCATTTTTGTAGCTCGCCTCCCCCGTGGATGTGTCATACCGGATCATCGCGCCATCCAGCGTTCCGTATTTGGGTTTGAAGGCCACCCAGATGACCTGTCCGTCGGTTGTGATTCCCGCTCCGTGCTGGCCCTGGGTGTTCATGGCTACTTGTATGGGATTGATCGGGTACGCGGCGTGCTCCTGAGGGTCATATTCCGTGAGCTGGCCTCCGCCGTATATCGCAAAATAGGTTTTTCCGTTCACCCGTACGCCGTAGTCGACCTGCCCGAACGATCCACCCGCTCTTCCGGCACAATATCCATCTTCCGATTCCGTGTCGATTACCCAGAAGTTTTGTGAGATAAAGGGTGTGCCCGTGACACTTTTGTCGTCAACGGGGACAATGACATTGCACCCGTGCTGGTGTTTCGGTCCGACACGTCGGGAGAGTTCGATGTGACCTGTGAGCGCATCGTAGCGTTTGTAGCAGCCATACAGATCCATAGTGAGGAGCTTGCCGCTTTCCGTAAGCGCCACACCGAATGGCGTGATATTGGGCACACTCAGGCGCTTTGTGGTTTGTCCGGTGGTAATGTCCCAGGAGACGATGCTGACGCCTCCACTGTTGCGGTCTACCTGATTTCCGAATACCAGATCACCCATTCGGCCAAACCAGGCGGCTTCCTCATCGGGCGGGTGGGCGTGTGGGGTGACTTCGTGCGTCAATCCGTCGAACCAGCCCACATACGGGAGGTAGGTCCTGTTGCCATCGCAGTATTTAAGGGACCTGATGTTGCCAACCGCCGGGTGCGAGGCGTCTTCGGTGATTCGATGCCAGGTTACTGATTCCTTACAGGGGTCCCAGCGCACGTAGGACAGGCCGGGGGTTTCGAGAATGAATCCGTAGGATCCATCATTGAGCCGCCAGTGGTTGTAGTGGTGGTTGTCGGGAGGCCGTTCATCCTCGCCGTAAATGCGGACCGTTTCCCTCTTGTTGATGTCGAACGAGATCAGCGCGGTTT
>CAVOEZ010000754.1:0-2764 GCA_963694355.1 Latescibacteria bacterium UBA2968
CGGCGTTCAGACGGGAGAACCGGCTCTGGCGTTGGCGCAAACCATTGAGGCGCTTGACGGTCTCCGGTTCGACGGCCTGCATTCGTATGACGGCCACGTGAGCAACCCGGATCCGGATTTTCGCGAGAAGACAGCGTTCAACTCCATCCAAAAAGCTGTGGATACGAGAAAGTTGATCGAGAATTCAGGAATCGCCGTGAAGCGGCTGGTAGCCTCAGGTTCTCCAGCTTTCGAATACACTTCCCGGATTCCAGAGGTAGACGAGGTATCACCGGGCACCTGGATTTTCTGGGACGAAGGCTATGGCACCAAGAATCCAGGTCAGTTCGTGTGGGCGGCCCTGGTGCTTTCCAGTGTGATCAGCACACCAGGACCTGATCTGATCTGCCTGGATGCCGGCAACAAGGCGATTGCGCCGGACACGCCTGCCCCCCATTTCAAAGTGCTGGGACTCCCGGATAATGTGGAATTCGTCCGGCGCAATGAGGAGCACCAGGTCCTCCGTTTGCCTGCAGGGACTCCGCGGCCGAAAGTGGGAGATCAGTTCATGCTCGTACCCTATCATGTATGTACCACCATAAATCTCTGGGATGAAGCTTGTGTGATCGACGAGGATGGCGTTTTTACTGAAACCTGGGCTGTAGACGCGCGTGGGCATTGATATGAGTTGGTGTCGACAGCGATTGTTCACACCCGGCCCGACACCGGTTCCCGATCGCGTCCAGGCGGCAATGGCATCTCCACTCGTTTATCACAGGGGTCCTGATTTTCCAGACCTGCTCAAGGGGCTCGTTCGAGACCTGAAGTTTGTATTTCCGACCACAGACGAGGTCTTCATCCTGTCCTGTTCTGGCAGCGGTGCTATGGAGGCGGGAATTGTAAACTGCCTGAGCAAAGGGGACCGTGTTCTGGTGGTCTCCGCCGGACAGTTCGGTCAAAAGTGGGTCGACGTATGCAAGGCATACGGGTTATCCACAGAAGTTCTGGAATTTCCCTGGGGAGAGTCGGCCGATCCTTTGCGTCTAAGAGAGGCGCTGAAGAAAGACCCGGATATTAGAGCGGTGCTTGCCACCCAGAGTGAAACCTCCACCGGAGTTTTACACAATATCGAGGCGATGGGCGAGATGGTGCGGGAAGCGGATGCGCTCTTTTTGGTGGATGGTGTATCCAGTGTGGTTGCCCACGCATTGCCGACTGCAGATTGGGGTGTGGATATTGCTGTTACGGCTTCTCAAAAAGGGTTGATGGTTCCTCCGGGTCTGGCGGTGATCACAATGAGCGCGCGTGCCCGGGAGGCTGCCTCGAAATCGGATCTCCCCAGGGCGTATCTGGATCTGGACAAATACCGCACGTCGTATTCTGAAGGCAGAGGCCCGGCTACACTTCCCGTAACCCTGATGAAGGGTCTCAGGGCGGCTCTGGACATGATAATTGAACAGGGCATGGAGTCGATCTGGAGGAGGCACACCATTCAGGCCGAAAGTGTGCGTAGCGCGGCAAATGCCCTGGGATTGTCGTGTTTTGCAAAGTCCCCATCCAGTGCGGTTACGTCGATCGCGCTGCCGGACGAGATTGACGGTTTGATTCTGATGGAGACATTGCGGACGAAATACGGAGTAGTTGTCGGAGGTGGACTGGGTCCGCTTCGGGGCAGAATGATTCGGATCTCGAATCTGGGATATATAGACCATCTGGATGTGCTTACAGCGATCTCGGCACTTGAAATGGGGCTTCGCCATCTGGGCTGGGCGTTCGACCCGGGTGCAGGTGTGGCCGCGGCAGAGGTTGTGTTGGTTGGGGGTGAGTTTTGAAAAAGGTTCTGATCAGCGACAGCCTGTCGGACGGTTGGCAGGAGGTATTCGAAGGGCAAGGTATCGAGGTGGATATGAAGCCTGGACTTGCCCCAGAAGCGCTTAGCGACATTATTGGGGAGTATGACGGCCTGATTGTCAGAAGCGATACCCAGGTAACGAAGGACCTGATCAATGCCAGCACCCGGCTCAGAGTCGTTGGTCGGGCCGGCGTTGGCGTTGACAATATCGACGTCGATGCAGCCACCGAACGTGGTGTCATTGTGCTGTTCGCGCCGGGGGGCAACACGATATCCACAGCGGAGCACACGGTAGGCATGCTGCTTGCCCTTTCCAGAAATATACCGCAGGCTGCCGCATCCATTCGAAATGGCGAATGGGATCGAAAACGATATACCGGGGTGGAGTTGAGTGAAAAAGTGCTGGGCATCATCGGAGTGGGAAGGGTTGGTCAACAGGTGGCATATCGGGCGAGGTCGTTTGGTATGAGCCTCGTGGGGTATGACCCGATTCTTTCCGATGAAATTGCTAACAAGCTACAAATCAAATTATGTACGCTGGATGAGGTCTTCGCGTCCTCGGACTACATCTCACTGCACACGCCACTCACCGATGGGACGCATCATCTCGTTTCCGCCGAAACGCTGGAAAAGTGCAAGACAGGCGTTCGGATATTGAATTGCGCACGGGGTGGTCTGATCGACGAGGAGGCCTTGCTTGCGGGTATAGCGTCTGGAAAGGTTGCCGGCGCCGCACTGGATGTATACGAACACGAACCACCCGCCAAGGACGATCCCTTGCTCAAGCGACCTGAGGTAATCGGCACACCTCATCTTGGCGCATCCACACGGGAGGCACAGCAGAAGGTTGCCCGTCAGATTGCACAGGAGGTTCTGGATGTGTTGATGGACAGGCCCGCGCAGAATGCGGTAAATATGCCGACCGTAGACCCG
>CAVOEZ010000755.1:0-2746 GCA_963694355.1 Latescibacteria bacterium UBA2968
CCGCGCTGTTCTCAGGCTTCTGCGTGAGCGAACTTCGGCCACACTTGTTGCCGCCGACACATTCTGCCGAGACGTGTCCGGAGGCGCAACCGACTATTTCAACTACCGTCCGCTACTCGAGGAATTCGACATCGAGTTTGCAGAGTCAAACCTGCCCCCTTTCGACGAGTATGATGTGCCGGGAGGCGGATGCATGTTTCAGCGGTACACACTGAGCAGGTGCTTCAGCGAAGCAGACGAGGTTGTTTCTGTAGCCAAGATGAAGAATCACCTGTTTATGGGCGTCACGCTCTGCACAAAGAATCTGTTTGGTCTCACCCCCACGATCCCGCCGGAGGGGCGCGTGCGCACATACTTCCACCACGCGATCCGGCTGTCTTATGTGCTTCCCGATCTGGCGCGCATTACCAATCCGTGTCTCAATATCGTGGACGCCACGACCGGGCAATGGGGACGTGAATGGGACGGTGAAGGCCGTGTGTGCAACGCGCTCGTCGCAGGTGATCAGATCATAGCCACCGATGCTGTCTGCACGCACCTGATGGGGCACGACCCCACGTCCGATTGGCCCACGCCACCGTTTCGTCGCGATCGCAATCATTTGCTCATTGCTGCCGAGAGCGGATTTGGAACCGTCAATTTGGATGAAATCGATTTCCAAAGTGAGGTGGAGGCTCCCCTGAACGAATTCGACTCTGTGGAGGAAGACCCGCCAGAGATCATGGCCACGATAAGGGAAACGGCTTGCGAGCAGGGACTTTTCTACCGCGATCGTATGCGAAAAATGATCGAGAAACACGAAGGGAATTTCGTGTATTTGCAGGACGGCGAAGTGAAGTGGAGCGGCGAGGATCCGGCACATATCAAGAGTCACCGCGAATTCACCGGCAAGAAGCCGGGCAGCGCGTTGTTCCTCAAGAAGGTCGATTCCGAGGAACGCGAAGGAGAGCACTTTGAGGCCTATGAGGATTGTCTGAGACGCATGCGGGCGTGAGAAATTCTGTGTGACCTGAGACGGCCCAGGGTCAATAGTTAGAGGCAGGCTGAGCAGGGACAGGGAAGTTCCTGGAGGCAGGAATAGTCGTGGAGGAGTAGCGATGGGAAAACCGTCTTGCGTTTCGATTCATCGACACAAGAACACAAGCAGCTTCAACGAAATCCAACCCAAGGAGGAATAGAATGGCATGTTACTCGGTAGTGTCTGTCACACCCACCTCGGAAGACTGGATCCCGGATTATGTCGAATCGGCGACCACACTCGTTGCCAAACACGGCGGGAAGTATCTTGCCCGGACCGCCAGTCATGAACGCATCGAGGGCGAGGGTGAAGATGTAGCGCTGCAGGTCATCCTCGAGTGGCCTTCCAAAGAAGCCGCTCTGGCATTCATGAATGATCCAGCCTATGCGCCTCATCTCAAGGCAAGAACTGCCGGCTCGATTAGTCACCACTTCCTTATTGAAGGCCAAGACGACATGGCATAGGAAGCTAGACGTTAGAATAGTTCAGGTCCGCTCTCCGGAACCGTTTTCTCCAAGTGTTCCATTTGGAGGCCCACGCCTCACCCTGAATCGTTCAGAAAAAATATCAATTCTCCTGTGAGAACACTATGTCTTTGCAGAAAAGCAATACCCAGTGGGAACTCATGTTGCCCGAAGAATTCCGAGCAGCGATGGATGCATTGCCTGTGTGTTTTATGCCCTTGGGCACAGTCGAATGGCACGGAGAACACAATGCTCTTGGCCTCGATTCGCTGAAAGCACACGCGCTCTGCGTTCGCGCGGCAGAGAAAGCGGGCGGCGGTATTGTTCATCCCCCTCTCTACGGCGGAATGGGTGGTCTGGATCAACCCGCCACGGTTAAGATCGAAGGCGAACAGAGCTGGGAAAACAACCACTTGCGTCCATGGTTAGAGCGTCTCACCTCTGAATTTCATCGCCTCGACTTCAAAGCGATCATTATGATTACCGGCCATTACGGTCACAACCAGCAAATTGTGGTTCGCGAAACGGCGGCGCGAATGAGTGAGCGGCTGCAAATCCCCATTCTTGGCACACCGGAATACTGGCTTGCCCACGATGTTGGATACCACGGTGATCACGCCGGCATCGGCGAAACATCTCTCCTCTGGCACCTGCATCCTGACCTAGTAGCGATCGATCGTATCGATAATGATCCTGACTACAGTAAAGGTGATCGCATCAAGAACGGTTCGTCTCCAGAACTTGGCCAGAAGTATGCCGATCTCATTGTCGACCGACTGTCTTCACTCGCACGTTCGATGCCGAAGTGGTCCAGCACCAAGCTGGGTCAGTTCATCGCTGCCGAACGCGCCCTCGTCTCAGCCCAGGTCCGCGGCTGGTGAAACGAAGGGCCATGGGCTGCCTGGAAAGACATTGGAAACGGTGAAAAGACAGAATATGGAGAACTCCTTGTCAGCGAGGATTTTGAGGGTCTAGAGAAATGGGCGGAAGAACTATATGTTTAGTCGATGGCGCTCGGAGAGGAGAGGTCGCCTGGTGAATCACCAGGGGTCCAAGGACCCCTGGCTAAGATACGGTGCCCCTTCAGGGCACAAGGGCGGATGGTTATCGTGGTCGTTTGGTTAATGACCAGGGGGCCGAGGACCCCTGGCTAGGATGTGGTGCCCTTTCAGGGCACAAAGGCGGATGGTTGTCGTGAGGGTTTTTCCCAGGGGTCCAAGGACCCCTGGCTAAGGTGGGGTGCCCCTTCAGGGCACAAGGTCAT
>CAVOEZ010000756.1:0-2740 GCA_963694355.1 Latescibacteria bacterium UBA2968
TACTGCAGCGGAACGATTTGATGCCTCGAGAGGATTCAAATTCATAACTTATGCTGTCTGGTGGATTCGGCAATCGATCAGTCAGGTGCAGTCCCAGTGTTCGAGGATGGTTCGCCTGCCTTCCAACCGCATCAAACTCCTGAGCAGTATTAATGACCTTTCCCAGCGGCTGTTCCAGGTTGAAGGTGTGGAGCCAAAACCGGAGATCATTGCCCGCGAACTTGGAATATCAGAGGATCTGGTGCGGGATACCCTGTTGAAGGCGCGCGATGTGTGGTATATGGACGCTTCCTGCCAGGAAGAGGAAGACCAGGATCCACTTCACGTTATTCCCGATACTTCCCAGGAAGCCCCCGACGCTCAGGTTGAAGAGGAATCCGACAGGGTTCAGGTTCAGATGGTTCTGGATACGCTGGAGGAGAGGGAATCGGAAGTATTGAGGATGCTCTTTGGGATGGGAGACGACGACCCGATGACGTTCGAGGAGATCGGCAGGCGATTTAGCCTGACCAAGGAACGTGTGAGGCAGATCAAGGAGAAAGCTCTGTCGAAGTTGAGACACCCGATGCGGAGAATGCAGCTGGATTCTGTGCTGGGCGTCTGAATCAATGCAGTCGGGGCCGGTTGAGAGGAGTGGGTGATTGGATCGCTCAGCCGGTAAAGAAAGGGTCCTCGGAGAGATCCGGGGACCCTTTCTTTGTACGCCTCACCTGGGCCGCCTCAGAGTGCGGCTCTGTATAGCTGATCCATATCCTGGATCGTGCAGGGTCTGGGGTTCGTCCTGTGGTTCGGGTCGGATATTGCCTGCTGCGCGAGTGCCGGCAGGAGGTCTTCGGTAACACCGACAGCAGAGAGGCGGCTGGGAAGTTGCGTTTCTTTGAGGAGTCGCCCTACCGCTGCAATGGCCAGATTCGCGCCTTCCGAATCGCAGACTGTATCTACGGCACAGCCCATCGCCCGGGCGATGTCCTTTAGACGAGAAGCGGATACCTCTCTATTGAACGTCATGGTGTGGGGCAGCACGATTGCGTTTGCCAGACCGTGGGGAACATTGGCCAGGGTGGACAGGGGATGCGCAAGCGCATGCGCAACGCCCAGATCCTTCTGAAAGGCGATCGCGCCCATGCTCGAGGCGAGCATCATCCCGGCCCTTGCATCGATGTCTTTGCCATTCTGCACTGCGTTAACCAGATGGTCGGCTACAAGACGAATCCCACCTAATGCGACTGCATCGCAGATGGGATGGTATTCCGTTGAAAGGTAGGCCTCGAGATTGTGTGTGAGTGCATCCATCCCGGTGGCAGCGGTAAGCCCAGGCGGCAATGACAAGGTGAGTTCAGGATCGCAGACTGCTGCTGCAGGCATCATTTTAGGACTGAGCAGGACGGCCTTTCTGTTTTCTGGTTCCAATGTAATGACCGCACTTCTGCCCACTTCGCTGCCGGTGCCGGAGGTAGTTGGTATCGCAATATTTGGCGGGACGATCCGTGTAATCTTTCTGGAGCCGTCAGCCAGTATTTCATACTGGTTCAACCCGCCCGGGTGATTCAGTCTGAAACAGGTGGCCTTCGCAGTATCCAGTACACTCCCGCCACCCAGACCAACTGCCATGTCGCAGGCGTGGTCCCGGAACTCGCTTACGGCCTCCTCCAGGATAGTCTCAGTGGGATTGGGTTCCACCTTGTCGTAACACACGACGTCACAGGAATCGGTCAGGAGATTTTTTACCCTGTCAGCGATGCCCGCTCGCACAAGACCCTGATCTGTAACAAGCAACACTCGTTTGGCTGAGAATTCCGACACAAGGTCGGGAAGTTGCGTGATGGCTCCGGGACCGAATAGGATTCTGGTCGGAAAACTGAATGAGGTTATCATGGGCTCGGCTCTATTTTGAGGGAGACAGGGATTGAATGGCGTGTTTTTAGATTGCTTCGAAATAGCGCTGCAGTTCCCAGTTCGTCACCGCTTTTTCGTACTGGCGTACTTCGTATTCCCTGGTCATCACAAAGTGATCCACAAAGGTGTCACCCAGGAATTCTCTGACGGTATCACTTTGATCCAACCATTTTGTAGCGGTTGTCAAATTGGGCGGAAGCGATTGCAGGTTGTGGGCTTCGTAAGCGTTCCCTGAGGTCGGCGGGGGGAGTTCGACCAGATGCTCGATTCCATATAGTCCAGAGGCGAGACTTGCGGCCATGGCCAGATAGGGATTGGCATCGGCGCCCGGGAGGCGATATTCCAACCGGCTCGAGTTCGAGGTAATGCCGGGGATTGCACGAATTGCGGTGGTTCGGTTCTCAATTCCCCAAGAGACGTTGATGGGGGACCAGGCGCCTGGCACTGCGCGTTTATAAGAATTGATCGTGGGACAGAAGATGGCCGTCAGGGCCGGCATAAGCGCGAGCTGACCTGCGAGATAATGTTCTGCGAGTTCTGAGAGTCTGTGCTCCTTTTCCAAGTCGGAGAACAGGTTGTTTTTGCCTTCAGCATCCAGGAGGCTCTGGTGGATGTGACCGCTGCACCCCGGAAGCTCATTGTTCCATTTCGCCATGAATGTTGGGATCAGTCCGTGTCGGGGAAGGAGTTCCTTGATCCCTGTTTTGAAGAGGGCTGCCTTGTCTCCCGCTCTTACGCCTCCATCGTAGCGAATCGCTGTTTCGTATACACCCGGTCCGGTTTCTGTATGTATTCCTTCCAATTCCACGTCGTAGTCGGCCATTGTATCGATTATGCGATGCAC
>CAVOEZ010000757.1:0-2740 GCA_963694355.1 Latescibacteria bacterium UBA2968
CCAAACGATGGACTCGGCCACTGAACGACTGGAATGCAGCCATCAATAGGTTCTCCATTATGTTTGAAGATCGAGTTCCGCTCAGATAATCCGTGTCATCGGTTACACAAATTACTGGACACACCCGGCGGTCGTTGCGGAGCCAAGAGCAAGGGAGGATCGTTAGGGGACAAATTGTTCTGGTGATCGCCTTTGCGCTTGGGATGGCGAGAGGTGAGAGGCGACGACTGACCAGGGACAACGGACCACAAGGGCAGAGGCAAAACCAGACGAGGACCGATGGGGTTGGCGAGCGTTGCTTCTCGACTTCGCTCGAAGGTGCGGGATGAGTTCGCTGTCAAGTGAGAGGCGAGAGGCGACGACTGACCAGGGACCGCGGACCACAAGGGCAGAGGCAAAACCAGACGAGGACCGATGGGGTTGGCGAGCGTTGCTTCTCGACTTCGCTCGAAGGTGCGGGGTGAGTTCGTTATCAGGGGAGATGCGAGATGCGTCCGGAGTCCGGTGTCCGGTGTCCGTTGGAGAGCCAAAAGCGAGGGAGGATCGCAATGGGATGGATGTTTCTGGTGATTGGCTTAGCTCTAGGGGTGGCGGGTTGCAGTGCTTCGATGATGGATCTGGCGAGACGAGGGGATCTGAAGGCGCTGAAAGTTCGAATCGCTGCGGGTGAGGATGTAAATGCAGGGTCGGAGCAGGGGACAGCCCTTGTTCAGGCCTCGAAGGCGGGTCACATCGAGGTGGTACGGGCACTTGTGACGGCTGGTGCTGATCTCGAGGTGATGAGCTGGTCCAGGAGCGCAAGGCCCGGGTTGACAAGGCCGCAGAGAAGGTACAAGAGTCCCGTGGTGGTAAATGTGGACAGTTCAGGACCCCAATCCAGTTTTATGGCATCGCGCAATTCCAGCAAGGTCGTCTGGGTGCGAGAGAACGGGAAGACCGCATTGATGCTGGCTGCGGAAAATGGACAGATGGAGGTGGCAGAACTGTTTTTGGAGACCGGTGGTATCGAGTAACTGAAGCGGCGATCAAATCTACACAACACAGCTCTGGGAGAACATGAATGAGTATGAAAGGTATTGTCGGGAAAGTCGCTGTCATTCTGGTTGTGCTTGTTATGGGTTCGAGGGATGTGCGGGCATGCGGTGGTTTCTTCTGCCGCACGGTTCCGATGAACCAGGCTTACGAGCGCATTCTGTTTGTTTCTGATGGCGAAGTCGTTACCACACACGTGCAGATCGAGTATTCCGGAAGCGCGCCGGATTTTGCCTGGTTGCTCCCTGTGCCCTCTCTGCCGGAGCTCAAGGTCAGTCACAATGAGATTTTCAACCAGCTGGGTTTCGCAACGCAGCCCAATTTTGTTCTGAACTGGGACGAAGAGGGGGAGTGCAACCTGTTCTGGCAGGTGAGGTTTACGGCTGCGGAAGGTGCGGTGGATGATGCGGACGGCGGCGTGCAGGTGGTTTCAGAAGAGCGAGTGGGACCCTACGATACTGCAATTATCACTGCAGATGACCCCCAGGCGATCTCGACCTGGCTGATTGACAATGGATATAATCTGGACGCGTTAGGTGTTGAGCTTCTCAGGCCCTACGTGGATGGGGGATTCTATTTTGTGGCGCTGAAACTGGCTCCGGATCGCGAGGTGGGGGATCTCCAGCCTCTAGCCTTGACCTATGCCGCAGAAAATCCCGGGATACCGATCAAGCTGACCGCTGTGGCGACGCAGCCCGATATGGGTGTAATGGCCTGGGTCCTGGGGAGCTCGAGAGCGATTCCCAAGAACTATCTTCACGTGCAGATCAATGAAGCACGTATCGACTGGTTCAACGGGGGATTCAACTATCCCGAGGTGGTCACGGAGGCGGCCAATGAGGCCGGAGGTCAAGCCTTTGCCACGGACTACGCCGGTCCAAGCAGCATTATGGCGGATCGGCTTTACCGGGAGGGTCAGTATGACCTGGACCGACTCAGGCTTCACAAGGATCCAGTAGATTTTCTGGACGATATGCTCCGACAGGGCTTTCCACGTGACAATCAAATGCAAGCCTTGATCCGCAGACACATTCCGATGTCCCAGACGGTTCTGGAACCCGGCGTGCTGGCGATTGTGTTCAGGGGAGACCAGAAGGCGTACGATCTGGCCGTGGCTGACAGTACTTTACAGGCGACCGCCGAGCGTTCCTTCTACAACAATATGGAGTCTTACAGGGAGTATCTTACCGACTTCGTATTCGATGCAGGCGCATTTGCAGACGATCTGAATGCAGTTATCATCGAGCCATTGCGGGCTGCCCAGAATTTGTTGGGAGATCATCCATATCTGACCCGGCTGTTCACGACGCTGTCGGCGGATGAGATGACCGTGGATCCCATGTTCGCATTCAACCCGGATTTGCCGGACGTGTCAAACATACGGACAGCAGATGCCAGGCTGGAATGCCCCGAGGGTGATCCAAACGAGATCAACTTCGAAGAGATCGTTCTGGTGGTGACACTCAAAGACGGAAGAGAGATCCGGTCGTTTCCCTACAAGAATAGGCCCCCGGGGCCCACGCTGTTCAGGTCCGCCGCCGCGGTCGTGGAGCAGATGGATACCGCAGGGGACCCGGTCCTGGTGCGCGGTTTGGCCCAGGCCAACCCTGATTTCGATGGGAGCGGAACCGTAGACTTTGACGACTTTGTAATGTTCGCAGGCGCCTATGGACAGAAGAATTCCGAATTCGATTTGACGGGAGATGGT
>CAVOEZ010000758.1:0-2735 GCA_963694355.1 Latescibacteria bacterium UBA2968
AAGCAGCTCCAAAGCATAGAAGCTGCCTTTTGTACGGCATCGGTTTCCACCCTTGCACAACCACCACCCCCTGAACGTCCCTGTTTCAATCTGCTTTGAGTGCTTGCTTCACGACTTCTGCTATTTCAGGATATCTCTTCGGGGTCTCCAGATTACACAGAACAACGTGACCGTCCCCATACCTGGCCGCAATCTGAAACTCTTTCTCCAATCGGTCCGGAGAGCGCACAAGATAGGGATCCGAATAGTGCCCAATAAAGGGCACAAACGTATTGTGGGCCTTGTCCTCCAGCCGTTTCATCTCCGATGCCTCGAATTCAACACGCTCAAGACTCCAACTTGGCCGATAGAACCACGAAATCGTCTGGGTACAGTAGTCCATTTTCAACCGCCAGCCGTAGGACTCATTCGGGTAAAAGGGCGGCCAGAGATGATTGGTAACCACGGCATCTGGATTCACGGACTTTGCTTCTTCGTTCAGCACCCTGGAGATTTCCACAAGGCTCTCTTCGGAATGTCCCGCAATCACCTCTGCTTCGTGAAGGTCGGGATGCTCCTCTGTGATTTGCTGACGTGTCCCCCTTGCACAGATCACAGAAACATGCATAGTGATTCCTGAATCCGAAACCATCGAAGGAAACCCCGTCGGATATCTCGACCGCGTTTCTCACCTTTTCTCTCAGGGCATCCTGAGAAGCTTCGTGATCGAAACAGAAGGTCTCGCCCGCCTGGACGACCGAAAACCACCGGTGTGAAATAAGCTGGAAGTTCCCGGGTGTCCCCCTGGCAACTGCCTCCTGAATCCCATCCTCTCCGGGTAAGAGGTTCTGCAGACACTCTGGATGTGCCTTCGCGAATGCCGGGTCAGGAGCGCCATACACGATTGCGATCACCTTGAGCCCAAGTTCCCGTCCTCGCTGCACCATCACCTCGGACGAATTTGGTACGATCAAGGTGTCGAAACCGAGTGCCTCGGCAAACTCCGGTACCGCCCTTTGATCGTCCGCAGTTTCTGTAGGAAGATGCCAGTCCCATGCAGCTTTCATGCTTTACTCCTCTGCTGAGGCGGATTCCCGTATCGCTGTCCCGATTTCCCTGACCCGGGCCTGCGTGTTGTCCGGATGCATCGAAATGAGGACTGCCCGGTTCAGAATGTCCAGCGAATCCTGACACATATCCAGGGAATACTTCACCTTGAGTTTCTTATTCTCCTTGAAGTTATACGGGTTCATCGACGGATGATGCGCCCCCTGCTTCCTCAGAATCGGGTCCCACCTCGTGTAGACGTGGCGGCCGGTGTCGATCGGGAGAAAGCCCCGAACCTTCCTCTTATTGAGTCCTTTTGCAAATTTTCGAGCCTCTTCTTCCGTGGGGAAAATGAATCCCAGATGCGTCCCACATTCATATTCCAGACTGTTGTTGACAATCGACTTCAGTCCCGCTCCTGCGCCTACCTTCAGAAGCTGCATCTTGTGTCCCTGCATCTTCTCCAGCATTCCGTCAATGCGCTGAAGCTGAGCATTGAGGATGGCCCCGGAGATTTCCGTTGCCCGGTAATTCAATCCCGCGAACTGCTCCTCTTCCCTGTGGTCTTCTGGATTCCAGTAGTAGGAACAACAGTCGGAGGCCACCGAGGCGCGGTCGAACACCTTCTTGTTGTTCGTCACGTATGCGCCACCCTCACCGCTCGACATATTCTTGTAGAAGTTGAAGCTGAATGCCCCCGCGTGACCGATCGAACCCAACATCTTGCCATCGTATCCGCCTCCCACGGCCTGGCAGGCATCTTCCAGCACAAGAATCTTGTGCTTCCTCGCAACTCTCATGATCCCCTTCATATCGCAGGGTAGTCCCCACATATGCACGGGTATCACAGCCTTAGTGGCGGACGAGATCCTACGCTCGAAATCCTTGGCGGACAGCGTGATAGACTCATCTATATCTGCAACAATTGGGATTGCGCCGGCCGCCAAAACAGCAAGAGCGGTGGCCATATAAGTACATGATGGCACGATTACCTCGTCGCCCGGTCCAACCTTCATTCCAACCAGCGCGCAGTAAATAGCTGCGGTTCCGCTCGTCACCATGCGAACATATTTACTGCCGGTGCGCGCTCCCCAGTCCTTCTCGAACTTGTCACATTCCCCCGCGTGACCATATCGAAAAATCTCCCCCCTTTCGAAAATCTTCTGCACCCGCTTCAGTTCTGGAGCACCGATCCTGTACACGTATTACCTCCCCTTGATTACGTACCCTTTTGATTGCTTTCCTGTATCTAGAGTGTAGGAATTTCAAGCCCGAAGTTGCAACAATTCCAACTGATATTCTGCGCGGTCTGCAAATCGAAGGCCTATCCTCGAGGTGGGTAGTGGGTTCAGTTCACAATCTCCAACGGCACCCAATCCCTCACAGAATTCACCATGAAGACTTTCTCGGCCCCCTTCACATCCCCCACGTGCAATACACCCTCGGTCAGTTCGCCACGATCGATCAACTCAGCGCGAAAGGTACCTGGAAGCAGCCCGCATTCGACAGGCGGTGTAACATACTCGCCCAGGATACACACCACCATATTTCCTCTGCAGCATTCGGTGATCTCGCCGCGCTCATTGAAGAGAATCACCTCGTCCCAATCGGGATGTTCAGCCCGCTGAGCCTCAAATATAGCTCTCTCGGTCGTCTTGTGAAACAGCAACCGGTCCTGGCTGTTCACCGGTGAGGAAGCAAAGCCGGCA
>CAVOEZ010000759.1:0-2735 GCA_963694355.1 Latescibacteria bacterium UBA2968
ATCTTCCCGGCTCCCTCCTCACCCACCATAATCCCTGCAGTTTGTGCGAGAGCTTCCACAATCAGTACGCCAGGCATCACAGGGCGATCTGGAAAGTGCCCAATGAAGAAGGGCTCATTCACCGTTACGTTCTTGATTCCCACGGCGCTTTTTCCCGCCTCCAAGTCTACGATACGGTCTACAAGAAGAAAGGGGTAACGGTGTGGGATAATTCTCTGTATGGCTTCGGAATCCAGCACAATTATCTGCCCCTGCCTGCACCACCCGGCGTTGCGCTCGCGTCCTCTTCCAGCGTCTTTTCGAGCTCTTCCAGAACCTGCTCGGTCAAATCGAAATCTTCATTTGCATAAACCAGCGCAGCGGTATTCAAAACATAGTCATACCCGTTCTCCTTCGCCACTTTGGCCACCACCTCGTTGACCTGGGCAAGTATGGGCTGGGTCAGTTCCTGCTGCTTCTTGGCCAGCTTGCCGCGTTCAGGATCGGTTACTTCGGATACCAGGCGCTGGAGTTCCTCTTCCTTTTTCATCAAGGCCTGCTCGCGCTCCTGCTTCTTGGCGCCATAAAGCATCAACTTCTGTCGGTCATACTCGTCCTTCATCTCCTTGAGCTCATTCTGCATCTTGGTAAACTCCCGGTTCAGCTCTTCCTCATATCGTCCGTATTCCCGTTGGGCCTCCTGGAATGGTTTATACTTGCCAAGGATCTGCTGCGGGTCGAAGTAAGCCACCTTGGACTGAGCCCACAGTATTGTGCTTGGCAGCAGGATGCCTGTGCAAATTGCCGCCAGGACCAACTGTTTGAGTTTAAGATTCATGTCTTGCTCCCCTCCAACATTGATGAAAAATCTGCGTGGAACTCCTCACTGGATCCCTGGTTCCGACCGGGAACATCTAAAAATCTAAAAGAACTGCGGTCCAAACTGGAAGTGCGTCATCATCTGCGGTTTCAAATTATCTACCCTCCGCCTATCGACGCCCCATGCGAAATCGAATCCCATGATGCCCACAACAGGCGCCATGATCCTGAAACCGAACCCGACGGATCGTCTCAGATCGAACATGCTTGTTTCCGATATGTTCTCCCACGAGTTGCCCGCATCGGCGAAAGCGAGTGCATAAAACTGCTGCTTGATGATGGGTACCGTGATCTGGAAATTGACGAGCATTTGCGAGTTTCCACCAGAAATGACCCCTCCGGTAACCGGTCCGAGCGATTGCTCGGGATACCCTCTAACCATTGTCCCATCGAAAATGCTGATCCCGCCCGGCGTATATTTTTCGTTGAACGGAACCACTGTTCCACTGTATCCAGAAACAAATCCCAGATGCGTCTTGAGGTTGAGCGCAAACTTCCAGAACAGCGGAAAATAGAAACTGGATACCAGGTCATGCTTGTGGAAATTTGTATTTCCGGCGAGTGGCCCGCCTGCAAAGTTGGGTGTATAGGAGATCACAGACCCGCTATTCGCGAAGACCGGGAGATCCCGGCTGTCACGCGTGAAGTTGAGATTTACACTGCTCGTAAAATTGTTGGCAAAGGTCGCGTTCTGCCGCGTGTTTTCATCGACGGTGTCGGAAAAATTCAGAAACTTCACTTGCTCGATTCGGTAACCCACAGACGCCCGCGAGAAATCCGGCCACGGCAACCGCCGGCCAACACTGGTCAGTGCGCCCTGCCTACGCTGGTCGAAATCGCTCGAAATCCTCTGCGTATCTCTGAAAAGCTGCCCCGAAACACTGGTGGGTGTGTTCATCAGCCAGGGCTCCGTGAACCCGATCCTGAAGGTTTCCCTCTGTGTTCCGAACTCCCACTGGAAATTGAGCTGCTGGCCATTGCCAAGGAAATTGGGGATCTGAAGCCCGATTGTGCCTACCAGCCCGTCCTGCTCACTGAAACCCGCGCCCACAGAAGCCGTTCCCGTGGACTTCTCCTGAACCTTTAGGATCAGGTCCAGTTCTTCGCTTTCCTGTACCGGTCGAAGCTCTGGCTCGACACTGCCGAAGAAGTTGAGCTGCTGCACATTACGCATGCTGCGCTCGATTCCAGATCTCCTGAACGTCTGACCGGGCTGGATCCAGAGCTCCCTGCGAATCACACGGTCCTTGGTCTTCGTGTTGCCCTGGATTCGAACCTGCCGAACCTTCCAGGGCTTGTTCTCCAGGATGTTGAAATGGACCGAAACCGTATGATCCTCTTTTGGGGTCTCTCTAGGATCCACAGAGGCGGTGATATACCCAATATCACTGTAGAGATTCGAGATTTGGTCCTGCGAGGTATTCAGACGCCCCTTGCTGTATACGGAGCCTTCGCTGATTACGATGAGGTTTTCGATCCCTATATCCTTTATCTTCTCGTTCCCTTCCCAGGTTACTTTCCCGAAGGTATATAGGGGACCCTCTTTCACCGTGATATCTATGAAAATGTTCTCTTTGCCATCATCGTAATAAAGGCTGTCACTCAAAAGCTCCGCATCCCGAAACCCATTCGTCTGATAAAATGACAGGATGTTCTGTTTGTCTTCCAAATAGTGGGCATCATTGTATCTGCTTCTGCCAAGAACCCCGCCAACCTGCTTGGTTTCCTTCATCTGCTTCCTGAGCTTTTTCCCGGAAAATGATTCGTTTCCGGAGAATTGGATCCTCCTCAGCTTGACTTTCTTGCCTTCCTGCACCTGAAAGACCAGCGGCACACGCCCTTCTTCATCCGGATCACCCTTGGTGGAGGCAGTTTCT
>CAVOEZ010000760.1:0-2731 GCA_963694355.1 Latescibacteria bacterium UBA2968
ATTCTGGAGGTCTATCTGGGGATTCCGCTCGATCAGGTGGAGATCAAGAAAATTGGGGAAAAGGATCTCTGCAGGGTCCAATGGCGAGTCGCGCTGCTGGATAGGAAGGGGGAGGCCATTCATCGCGGCGTGGACGAAATTGTGTTCGCCGGACAGGAGAATCCGAGGCCGGGTATGTTCGCTCCAGAGCTTGTGCCCTTGCGTGTTCCGCCAGGGGAGTATCGACTGGCCGTACAAATCACGGATATCCACTCGGGAAAATGGGGGTTATATCATCAGGATATCGAGGTGCCCGCATATGAAGATTCATTGGGGATGAGTGATCTGGAGCTTGCCTGGGGAATCACCGAAGCGCCTCAGGTTGACAAATACCGAAAGGGTGAGGTCTGGGTGATTCCGATGCCCAGCAGAAGTTACAGGGCCAAGCGACCTGTGCACGTGTATTACGAGGTGTACAATTTCAGGAAGGATGAATTTGGCCAGACCAGATACAAGGTATCTTACACGGTGAAGCAGGACATCAGGCGCGGGTTCAACTTGCTCGGGTCCGTTGTGGCAGGATTCAGGAGACTGCTGGACAGCGGTAAAGAAACCGTTGCGGTCAGCTATGAACGAGAGGGCCGGGAACCCTGGGAGCGCATTTTTCTTGAGATCGACACGGACAAGATTCGGTCGGGGATTCATCAAATCGATGTCAAGGTGACCGACCTGATCGCTGGCCGGAGCGTGGTGAGAAAAGCGATGTTCAGGATCGAGTAGAGGAGATGGCTCGCTGATCCTGTCGCTGGCTTGGGTAACGCAGATCGGATTCTTGTCTGAAGCAATCAGCCAGGAGATGTTTAGAACCCCGGCGAGTCAACAACCGGGTGCGCAATACGCCAACCCTGGTGAAGGCCAATGTCGAGCAGAAAGGATCAGAAGTAAGCCGAGTGGCTTATGAAATACAGCCCGAGAAATCTCCTAGTGCTTTGGACGCTACTTGCCTCCGTCCTCTTTGGGTGCGGCGGAGATGACTCGGCATCGTCATCCGTGCCTTTGACTCAGTTCTCGCTTCCCGGCGGGACCACGCTTGAGCTGGTCAGGATCGAGTCCGGGTCATTCACAATGGGGTCGCCGGATACGGAAGTTGGTCGGTCGAGTCACGAAGGGCCGCTGAAGCGAGTGACCCTGACGAAACCATTTCTGATGGGACGGTTCGAGGTGACCCAGGCGCAGTGGGAAGGCGTAATGGGCACGCGCCCGTGGGAGGGGCGGGAGTATACAGAGTACGGGGACCTGTATCCGGCGGTCTTCGTTTCCTGGAACGAGGTGCAGGCATTTCTTTCTAAACTGAACTCGCAGCACAGCGGAAGCGTTTTTCGACTCCCGACAGAAGCGGAATGGGAATACGCCTGCCGCGCTGGTACCGTCACGCCGTGGTCGTCCGGCGAGGATGAGACTGATCTGAAGGATTATGCCTGGTACTTCACCGGGCTGGATGTTCTGGGAGGTGGACATCCCAGGGAGGTCGGAAAGAAGCGCGCCAATCCCAGGGGCCTGCACGATATGCACGGCAATGTGCGCGAACTCGTTCAGGACTGGTATTTCAGACGATACCCGTTCGAAGGGGACCTCGTGGACCCAACTGGACCGGCGATCGGAGAAGACAAGGTGGTGAGAGGTGGGTACTGGCGAGACGAGGCGATGTATGTTCGCTCGGCAATGCGCTTTCATCAACCCCCGGGAGACTGGATCAGTCTGGTCGGGTTTCGTGTGGTGCGGGAGATCGATGAGCAATAGGCTACAGATTTATTCCGGAGCTTTTATGGAGCAACTGCTGGTTCACACATATGATGAGTTTCCAGACGAGCTGCGACTTCAAGCGGTATCTTTTATGCGCGTCGAGTGGCCTTATATCTACTCGGGGGAGCGGCGCCTGTGGATGGAGACGTTTCCAGCGGATCTGAAACCGGTTCACTTTTCCGTGACGGACGGGGAGGTTCTGCTCAGCCACGCGGAGGTGGTGGAGGCGGAGTTTGTCCACGAAGGGGAAACGCTATCTGTTCACGGCCTCGGCAACGTATTCACATTTCCTCCGTTCAGACGTGGTGGTTATGGCGCCCAAGTAGCAGCAGCTGCAACGTCTCGCATCCTCGAGGCCCCCGGCGATGCCGCCTTCCTGAAGACGAACCTGCAGCTCGAACAATTCTATTCGCCTCACGGGTGGATGACCCTGAACGACTCCTCAGGAACTGGCACATCCGCCAGGCCCATTACTATGGGCATTCTTAGATCGGATAGAGCGAAGCATATATCGGCCACGTTTCGAAAGGGCCCATTAGAGCTACCCTGGTAGGCTCGAGACATCGGCTGCATACTCCAGGAGTGTGCAATCCTGCACACAGCCATAATCGCGACAGTAAATTCTGCGATAGTCTTCAAACTCGGTGACTCAATTATGTCGCGTGCTCAGTGTATCGTGGTGAGAGACAGGAAATTGCTGATGGTCAGACATCAGCAGAAGGACGACGCGTGGTGGTGCCTGCCGGGAGGTGGGATTGAAGCGGGAGAGACCCCAGAGGCGGCAGCCGTCAGGGAGCTGTCGGAAGAGTGCAGAGTGGCCGGCAAGGTGATCCGCGAGACATCGGTGATTACGTTCAGTCCTGGGGATCAGCATTTTACCTACTGGATCAACATTGGCTCGCAAGTGCCCCAACAAGGGTACGATCCTGAGTTGACCACCAAGCAGACC